>JAZBNQ010000132.1:0-7341 GCA_036350775.1 Mariniphaga sp. | reverse complement strand
TTCACCCATTTGACAAACCTTTTGAAACCTCCGGTTCCACTATTGTGCGAAACATATTTTACAAACGAACCCACCAATCCGATCCCCGGATTTTCATTTAAAAAACGAACCTGTTTTTCCAGTCTTTGCGGATGGGCAATATCGTCAGCATCCATTCGGGCAATAAAACGGCCGCGGGAGTTTTCCAGTCCGCAATTCATTGCATGGTCAACTCCCTGTTTCGGTTCATTCAAAAGCCGGATTCTGGAATCCTTTTGCGCCAAATATTGTGCAATAGTTAAACTTTGATCAGTGGAATTGTTGTTCACCAGTAAAATTTCGAAGGAGGGAAAAGTCTGACTTAGTATGCTCTCCACAGCACGTTCCAGTGTATTTTCAGCATTAAAATACGGAAGAACAACCGAAACTTCAGGCATTGCTTCCGCGGGTTAGCTGGTGAAAAATGCTTTCCAGGTTTTGTTGTTTCTGTACCAGGGTAAGCAACATAAGGTTGTTATCCACAGCAAACCGGAATATTTCATGGCGAATATCCTGATCGCCGGTGGATTCAATTTCCCAGTTTTCGCCGTCAAACGAAGCGCTTTTAACTGAAGGCAACGCAAACAGCTTTTCTTTTTCCACCGGTTTGTCGAAGGCGGCAATCACAGTCTGGTTCCGGTGTAATTCCCCGTTTTTAACTTCGGAAATGCTTCCATCGGCCACAATTTTTCCTTTGTTGATGATAACTACCCGGTTGCAAACAGCCTCCACTTCCTGCATAATGTGCGATGAAAGGATAACCGTTTTCTCGCGGCTGATGTTACGTATCAAACTACGGATATCTTCCAGCTGGTTTGGATCGAGTCCTGTAGTAGGTTCGTCTAAAATTAAAACCTGCGGATCGTGAATCAGGGCCTGTGCCAGTCCCACCCGCTGTCGGTAACCTTTTGAAAGCGCCCCAATCTTTTTGTGCTGTTCGTCTCCCAGACCGGTAAGATCAACCATCCGGGCAACATGCTTTTTTTTGTTTTGTAACTGGTAAAAACCCGCCGTGATTTCAAGGAATTCTTTCACATAAAGATCGGTATAAAGCGGATTATGTTCCGGCAGGTATCCAATGCTTTTCCGAAAAGAAGTATTATCTGTAGATATTTTTTGGTTATTCAGATAAACTTCACCCTTTTCAGCTGGTAAAAATCCGGTAATAATTTTCATTAATGTGGACTTGCCTGCGCCGTTTGGTCCCAAAAATCCCAGAAGCTCGCCATCAGTTACCGTAAAACTCACCTGGTCAAGCGCCTTCTGCTTTCCAAATAATTTTGTTATATTATTGATTTTTAAGTCCATGTATTTTTATTACTCAACAAAAATAAAGGAATCTTTTTAAATTAAAACCATTAACGTAAATTTGCATTTCAGCTTAACAGATTATCATGGAAGATCGTCATTTTAATTATATTAAAGATATAACGCGTTACGAAAGGCAAAAAACGTGGGAAGTAAAAATTGGTGAAGTTGGTGTAGGGGGGAAAAATCCAATCAGAATACAGTCAATGACTGACACACCCACAAAAGAAACTGAGGCAACAGTTGAACAAATAATTGCTTTGACCAAAGCCGGAGCCGACTATGTGCGTTGCACGGTAAAAGGAATTTACGATGCCGAAAACCTGAAAAGCATTGTAGATGAATTGCGTAAACGTGGTTATAATACCCCTTTGGTGGCCGATATTCATTTTAACCCGCGTTTGGCTGATATTGCGGCCAAGTATTTTGACAAGGTTCGAATCAATCCGGGAAATTTTTATGACAAACGTGCCCGGTTCGAAGCAAAAATTTATTCTGACAAAGAATACAAGGAAGAACTGCAAAAAATTGAGGAACAGTTTATTCCTTTTCTGGAAATGTTGAAGCAAACCAATACGGCACTGCGCATTGGCGCCAACCACGGCTCACTTTCCGACAGGGTAATGAGTCGCTTTGGTGATTCACCTTCAGGGATGGCCGAGTCGGTGCTGGAATTTCTGAGAATATGTAAAAAAGTTGATTTTAAAAATGTGGTGGTTTCCATCAAATCGAGCAATACCCGAATGATGGTTTATACGGTGCGCCTGCTTAATTACAAAATGCGCCTGGAAGACATGAAATACCCTATTCACCTCGGAGTTACAGAAGCTGGCGAAGGCGAAGACGGACGCATAAAGTCGGCTGTGGGCAACGGAGCACTGCTTGCTGATGGCATAGGCGATACTATACGGGTTTCACTTACCGAAAATCCGGTTAATGAAATCCCGGTGGCTAAAAAGCTTGTTGAACATTTCAAGACTTACCAGGATCACGAACCAATCACTGCATCGCTGATTGCGCAAACCAATCCGTTTGAATACGAAAGACGTTCCACCCGACCTGTGTTAAACCTGGGTGGCGAAAACCTGCCGGTAGTTGTTGCCGATTTGGGCGACCGTAACCTTAAAGAGATGCTACCGGTGCGTGGAAAGCTGGTTCCCGATTATTTTCTTTCGGGAAACAAAATCATGGACATCAGTGGCGAGAGTTATCCCATCATTTCACTGGAAGAATATCTTTTCGAAAGCACACGTTGGGGAAGGTTAAAATTCATTCGTACCAACAAAATGGAGTTCGATCAGTTTATGTCCAAAAACCCCGAAATTATGATGAAAATGAAACAGACCCGGAAAACGGTGCTCATTCTGGAAAGTTTCAACAAAAACCCGATGGCCGAGTTAAGGGCTTTTTTCACCACTCTGGAGTCACACATTTGGAAAATACCGGTTATCATTTACAGAAGGTATAACGAAAGTAAGCTGGATGATCTTCAAATAAAAGCTTCTGCAGATTTGGGCGGATTACTCATTGACGGATACGGAGATGGTCTTTGTATATCAAACGAAAATGAGCGGATTACTTTCACCGAACTGAAGGATTTGAGTTTCGGCATTCTCCAGGCCAGTCGCATGAGGATGTCCAAAACCGAATTCATTTCCTGTCCGGGTTGCGGCAGAACATTGTACAACCTTCAGGATACTACTAAAAAAATTAAAGAACATTTTAAACACCTCGAGCATCTGAAAATCGGAATTATGGGATGCGTGGTTAACGGACCGGGTGAAATGGGAGATGTGGACTATGGTTTTGTTGGGGTTAGCCACAATAAAGTAACCCTTTACAGGGGGCTAAAACCGGTAAAAAGGCACATTCCTTTTGAAAATGCGGTGGAAGAACTCGAAGAATTGATAAGGGAAAACGGGGACTGGAAAGACCCGGTAAATTAATTCATATAAATATGGCTAAAACACACTGGAAACCCGGAACAATGATTTACCCGCTGCCGGCAGTTATGGTAAGTTGCGGACATTCACCAGAAGAATACAACATTATTACCATTGCATGGACAGGCACCATCAACAGCGACCCGCCCATGTGTTCTATTTCGGTTCGCCCGGGAAGGCATTCCTACGAAATTATAAAACGCACAGGAGAATTTGTAATTAACCTGACTACGGAAGAACTGGCCAAAGCCACCGATTGGTGCGGATGCCGCTCGGGCCGGAAATACAACAAATGGGAAAAAATGAAACTGACTCCCGGTCACGCCCAAAAAGTAAAAGCACCCATAATTGAAGAATCGCCGGTAAATATTGAGTGTGTGGTTAAAGAAATAAAGGAACTGGGAACTCACCACATGTTTATTGCCGAAGTGGTTGGCGTTTCAATTGACGATAAGTACATGAACGAAAATGATGCTTTCAGCTTTTCAAAAGCACGGCCCCTCGTTTACAGTCACGGTCATTATTTCGGCCTTGGGAAAATAATCGGCAAATTTGGGTGGTCGGTTCAAAAGAAAAAGAAGAAAAAGCCGGAATAATCTGATAATCTCCCAATTTTAAAAATAGATTCCATTCCAGCGTTTAAATACAGATTTATGAATTATTCGGTAATGCCGCTGATAGGTTTCATTGTAAAATTCGCTGTGGTGCATCACGTATTCTCCCTGCTCTAATAATTCTTCAATTGCCTTTTTATCTGATTCGAAATCAGAAATATGAAGGTTCATTTTCTCTATCACAGCCATTGCTGATTCCCATTCCTTTTTCCACGTTCTCATATCCGGATTTCGGGCAAGCGGTGCACTTTCCACCATCGCTTCGAGCAATACAGCCCGGGGCAAAATTCCTTCTTTTACCAATTGCAGGTTTACGCGGTAATAATCATTTTCCGGCCCAATGGCCTGCCATGTTAGTGTGTCGCCAATGGGTTGCTGCAATTCGTAGTTCAGGTAATTCCCTGCCCGGGTAGTATCAGGAATCAGGTGCCCGGGGCCAAATGCATCCTGAAAAAAATTCTTGTAAATATCTCTTAACCTGGCTTCAGGATAATGTTTTAATTCATTTATTACCGCCTTTTCAATTTTGGAATTTTTCTCCTCGTCAGGCATAATTAAAGGGAAGATTAGCAAAAAGAGCAATTTCAACATCTTTTCTAATTTTGATGGTTAATGTTTAAAAATATTAATAGTACCCGTTTTTAAAATGATTATACTTTTGTACGAATTTAATCAAGAATATCCATCAAAATGAACCATTTGGGAAAATATTGGTTCAAAGTAAAAATTCAGTAGTTTTCATTTTTGAGTTAAAATATTAAAAATCAATATTCCTTATTTTATCTGTTATGGTTAATACACAATTAAATCCGCTTTTAGAAAAATTTAAAACACCCCACGAAACAGCTCCTTTTCATGAAATTAAAAATGAACATTTCCTTCCTGCTTTCCGGGAAGCGATTAAAACAGGCGAAACTGAAGTGATCGCAGTAGCAGAAAATAATGCTGAACCCACCTTCGAAAATACGATTGAAGCATTAGACAGGGCAGGAAAACTGCTAGGCCGAACTGCCGGAATATTTTTCAACCTGGTAAGTGCTGAAACAAGTGACGAGTTGCAGCAAATTGCGCAGGAAGTTTCCCCGTTAATCACCAAATTTCAGAATGACATTACTTTAAATCCGGTACTCTTTAAACGTATAAAAATTGTTTACCATCAGAAAAATAAACTTAGCTTGAATGCAGAGCAGCAAACCCTGCTCGAAAATACTTACCTCAATTTTGTGCGAAAAGGAGCCAATCTGTCGAATACTGACAAAGAAAAGTTCCGGGAATTAAGCACCGAAATATCCAAACTTTCACTCAAATTCGGCGAAAATGTGCGGAAAGAAACCAACAACTACGAAATGCACATTACCGAAAAAAGTAAACTTTCAGGGTTGCATGAAAGTGCATTGGAAGCAGCAGCAGCCAAAGCAAAAAGAAAAAACAAAAAAGGCTGGATTTTCGATATTACGATGCCAAGCTACATGCCTTTTATGAAGTATGCGGATGACCGGGAGTTACGGAAAGAGTTGTATCTGGCCTACATGTCGAAGTCGTTTAAAGGAAATGAATTCGACAACCGCGAAAACATCCGCAAAATAATAAACCTCCGGTTGGAAATGGCCAATCTGCTTGGCTATAAAAATTACGCTGACTATGCACTGGAGCGAACGATGGCCATGAACCGGCAAGAGGTTTATAAAATACTTGAAGATCTTTATGAGGCATCCTATTCCGTGGCTCAAAAAGAAAAGGAGGAAATAAAAGCCTACGCCAAAAGGTCAGGTTTTAAAGGTGAAATAATGCCATGGGACTGGACTTATTACAGTGAAAAGTTAAAAGAAGAAAAGTTCGATTTAAACGACGAAATGCTGAAGCCTTACTTCGATCTGAATAAAGTGGTGGATGGCGTTTTCGGACTGGCAACCGATTTGTTTGGTATAACGTTTAAACCGAATAAAAAAATTCCGGTTTACCATGAAGAAGTGGTTCCTTACGAAGTTTATGATGCAGATGGCTCTTTTATGGCTGTTCTTTACACCGATTTTCACCCACGCCCGGGCAAACAGGGCGGCGCCTGGATGAACGATTTTAAAGGCCAGTGGAAAGAAAACGGAACCAACTCACGACCGCACATTACCATTGTAATGAATTTCACCCGCCCAACTGAAACCAAACCCGCTCTGCTTACTTTTAACGAAGTGGAAACATTTATGCACGAATTTGGTCATGCGTTACACGGAATGCTGGCCAATTCAACTTATTCCAGTTTGTCGGGAACCAATGTTTACCGCGACTTTGTAGAACTTCCCTCACAATTACTTGAAAACTGGGCCGTTGAAAAAGAATTTCTTGACCGTTTTGCCACCCATTACAAAACCGGCGAAAAAATTCCCGCAGTTCTGGTGAAAAAAATCAAAGCTTCGCAAAAGTACCTGGCAGGTTATCTTTCTGTTCGTCAGCTCAGCTTTGGATTTCTCGATATGGCCTGGCACACCCTCGATAAACCGTTTGATGGGAATGTAAAACAATTTGAAGAAGAGGCCTGGAAAAAAACCCAAATCTTTCCGGTTATTGAAGAAGCCTGCATGAGTACGCAATTTGGGCACCTGTTTGCAGGCGGGTATGCAGCCGGCTATTACAGCTACAAATGGGCCGAAGTACTTGATGCCGATGCTTTCTGCCTGTTTAAAGAAAAAGGACTATTCAACAAGGAAGTGGCTGCTTCATTGCGAAAAAACATCCTGGAAAAAGGTGGAACCGAACACCCCATGGTGCTATACAAACGTTTCCGCGGCAAAGAACCCACCACAGATGCCCTGCTTGAAAGAAGTGGATTGAAGTAATATTTTACTTATCATTCAATCCTTATTTGCGTTTCAACTGCATTTCATTACTTTTGAATTTCATTCATAAACCTGGCTGGATTGGAAGAGCAATACCTTATAAAAGGACTACTAACCCGTAATAAAGTCATTTTCGATTTTATTTTTCAATATTATTATTCAGGGTTATGCGCCTATTGTGAGCGAATTACTGGTAGCCAGCAAGTGTCTGAAGATATTGTTCAGGAGTTGTTTATAACACTTTGGCTAAAATGCGAACAGATTCAAATCACTTCATCATTAAAAAGTTACCTGTTTACTTCGATAAAAAATCGGTCGCTCGACTACCTCAAACGCGAACAACGAAAAACGCAAAAATTATATCATCTTATTGAAGAAACAGATCCGACGGAAAACCTATCATCATTGTGGTTTGCCGAATCCGAAATCCAGGCTGTGGTGGCTAAAAGCCTGGAAAAACTGCCTCCCCGATGTCGTGAGATTTTCGAACTTAGTCGTTTCGAAAGACTAAAAAACCAGGAAATCGCAGATAAGTTAAACCTGTCCAAACGAACCGTCGAACTCCAGGTTAGTAAGGCGCTCAAACAGCTTCGCACTGATTTAAAGAATTATCTGCCCCTGTTTATA
>JAZBNQ010000131.1:0-2838 GCA_036350775.1 Mariniphaga sp. | reverse complement strand
CCGATGAAATGCCAGTTGGTCCAAAATTTTTATGCCTGCCAGATTGAACCCAATGGATTGAGTGAAGATGAACGGGTAAAAATTGAACAGATGGCTGCTAACGTAAAAAATGGAAAAACCAACTATTTCCAAATGGGGAAAGAGGAATTTATTGCCGGTCCAAGATCATTAAAAAAAGAAGAAAAAGAAGGAAAAAACCTGCTGACATGGCAAACCGCCTATGCCGAAGATGAACCGCTTTCGTATTACGAAATTGTAATTGACGGACAAATTGCAGGAAAAGTGAATCATAAACCACAAACGCTAAAAAGTAAGCCCTTTGTTTTTGAAACCGAAAAAACAGGTTCCGAAATTCTGGTTGCAGCCGTTGACAAAGCTGGTAACCGGATGGAAACGAAACTTGTATGACTGAATTTCAATAAGTTCCTAAAAAATCCGTAGAGAAAGATACTACGGATTTTTTCGTTTTATTTTGAACCATTTGCAGTTTCAAAGGTTGAAGTACCAAATCAAAAACTAAAAAAATGGCAGACAGACTTTCAGACCCCATTGGCCGGTTAATGGGACTTCGTTACAAATCGCACCCCTGGCATGGCGTTTTTATCGGGAAAAATGCTCCAAAAGAGGTAACTGCTTTTATTGAAGTGGTTTCCACCGATACCGTAAAATACGAAATTGACAAAGACAGCGGATACCTTCGCGTGGACCGTCCGCAGAAATTTTCAAATGTAATCCCTGCACTTTACGGGTTTATACCACAAACATTTTGCGGCGAAAAGGTGGGGGAATTCTGCAATATAAAAACGGGCAAAAAAGATATTGAAGGCGATGGCGACCCCATCGATATTTGTGTATTGACGGAAAAAACGCTTGCCCACGGCGATTTGCTGGTAAATGCGCGTCCCATTGGCGGTTTTCGCATGATTGACGGCAACCAGGCCGACGATAAAATTATTGCAGTGCTTCTGAACGACACGGTTTACGGGCATTTCAAAAACATAACCGAAGTTCCGAAAATTGTCATTCAACGGCTCGAACACTATTTTCTCACATACAAAGACATGCCCGGAGAAGACCGCTACACCGAAATTCCCATGATTTATGAGGTTGACGAAGCCTATGAAGTGATTCAGCGATCGATGGAAGATTACAACATTAAGTTCGACAACCTGGGCAAACTGTTGTCCTGAAAAAGAAGTTTCATTTGAAAATCCGTCCCACCGGGTAGCGCTTCCATGTTTTTTCGAGCCACTCGGAGTTGTTGTAAATCCAGGCCAGTTGGGCCCGGTGATTGCCAATTAGGGTGGAATCCTGCTCCCTGGCTTTTAAAAATTCAGCCTTAAACTCCGGATGTTCCTTTAGGTATTTCAGCGCATTTTCCTCAAACCCATACGAAGAAAAATATTCCCGCTGGTCGAGAATGTTGTCGAAAAAATTCCACCGGAAAAAGGAATCTACCGCTTTGGGTTCAAACATTTCCAGCAGGTACTTTATTTTTTCCTGGCGGAGAGGAATAACCAAATCGCCGCTATAATACTGCACATGCTGAATTTCGCTGCGTGTTGAAACTCTACTGTGGTAAAAATGCCCGTTATAAGGCCGCGGCGAACTGGTAAATTCTTCAATATAATCCACGCTCACTTCAATCAAAGAATCATTCCGAAGTCTGGAATACTCAATATTCAGTAATTCAAGGCGCTCAATCACATCCCGGTAGTATTGCGGAAGCATATAAAACTCGGGGACATCAACGGTTTCAGTGGGAATCCACGTGTCAAGGTACTTTATGGTTGCAGTGTAAGGTTGTGATGTATCGTAACCAAAACGTGGCAATCCGGTAACCGGACTAATCTGCTCGTCAAGCGCCTCGTATCCTTTAAATTCAATCATTTGAAACTGGGTAGAATCCATCTGAAAAGCAACCGGGAATTTTTCCAGTTCCATTGATTCGCGAATGCTTTCAGCCCGGATGCTTTGAATCTCAGCGCTGTTTTCCGAAGTGTACTCAGCCAGCATCTGAATAAACTGGTAGCACGATTTCACCCGGTCAGAATACGGTTTGTAAATTTCATTTTCCGTCATCATTCCAATGGTGTGAAACATAGAAGCAAAACCCGACGAATAGCGCGGGCCTTCCAATGAGCGGGCAATGCCAAATTTCGGATCGTGATAAAAATAATCCACGTAGGGAATCAGTTCATAATCGCCTTTTTTCATTTCCTGGTATAGTGCAGGCAGGAAGGTTTTTTCCAAATACGTTTCCATTTTTTTGGGAAACCTTGCCGATGGCGGCTGGACAAGCGTAATGCTGTATTGGTGATCGGAGCCATTTGTAGTGTGTGTGTCCAGAAAAACATCCGGATTCCACTCTGCAAATAACTTATGAAAGCTTCGGGCATTTTTAGAATCGGCCTTGGTAAAATCGCGGTTTAAATCAAGGTTGGCGTAGTTCCCCCGAAAACCGGTCTCGTAAGGAGTGGTTTGCCCAGAACGGTTGTAGGCACTCCGGTTCAGATGGCCGCCAATATTATACACCGGAACAATAATGACGACAGTATTATCAAGGATTTTTGCCATTCCGTTTTTATTGCGCAGAACGTCGTCGGCAAACTGCAGGCTGGCGTCAATTCCGGCCGGTTCCCCCGGATGAATTCCGTTATTTATTAGCAACACCGATTTCCCGGCCTGGCTTATTTTTGCCGGATCGAATTCAGGCTCGTTATTCAATACTAAAAGATGAAGCGGCTTTCCGCAGTCTGTCAGGCCTTTTTCAAGGAGTACTGCATTTTGGTAATGTGCATCCAGTTTTTGGTACATTTCAATCACTTCGTGGTAGGT
>JAZBNQ010000130.1:0-16109 GCA_036350775.1 Mariniphaga sp. | reverse complement strand
CAAACCGCTTCTAATTGTTGGTTCGGCAGGCATGGCGCTGGGCATGTTTGCTATTTCAGGACTTGCATTTATGGAAGTTATCGGCATTGGAACGCTGGTATTCATTATTATTTACACCGCCTCGTTTATGATGTCGTGGGGACCGATTACGTGGGTTCTGATTTCAGAGATTTTTCCGAATAAAGTACGCGGAAAAGCTGTAGCAGTTGCAGTTGCAGCTCAGTGGGCAGCCAACTATTTTATCTCATCCACCTATCCGGCCATGATGGAATTCAGTGGTGGTTTTACCTACGGATTTTATGGATTGATGAGTGTTCTGTCACTGATTTTTGTTTGGAAAATGGTTCCTGAAACCAAAGGAAAAACACTGGAAGAAATGGAAGAATTGTGGGAAAAGTAATCGTTCGTGAATTAAAGAGGGTGTGCAAAAAGTGACCTGAAGTGGCCTTATTGCACACCCTTTTCCATTTCTATTTCGGCTGCCAGTAACACACTTTGGGCTATTCAATTCTGCCCTCTTTTTTAAGCACTTTCATTGCCTTGTCCACCTCTTTTTTACCGAGGCTGGCAGCTTCGGCAATTTTACTGGCTTTTAAAGGCTTGACAGCTGCCTTCAGCATTTCCAGAACTTTTTCTGCACTCATTATTTTTTAATGACTGTCAAACATTTTCAAAAATAAAATCAAATTTTCAACCGGCAAACCGTTCCGAAATCACTTTCCAGTCTATAACCTTCCAGAAATCTTCGATGTACTTTGGCCGTGCATTTTGCTTGTCGAGGTAATAGGCATGTTCCCACACATCGCAGGTAAGTAATGGCGTTTTGCCATCGCGCAATGGATTGCCGGCATTTCCGGTTTGTACAATTTCCAGTTCGGCAGCTTCCGTTTTTACCAGCCAGGCCCAACCAGAGCCAAACAATGTGGCGGCCGCTTTCGAAAACTCTTCTTTAAAAGCCTCCACCGATCCCCATTTGGCTTCCAGTGCTGCTTTCATTTCGTCTTTGGGCTCGTGACAGCCAATCGGGTTAAACTGGTTAAAGTAAAATGTGTGGTTCCAAACCTGTGCGCCATTGTTAAAAATGCCGCCCTCTGCTTTTTTAATTATTTCTTCGAGAGAAGCATTTTCAAACTCTGTTTCGGGAACCAGATTGTTTAGGTTGTTCACATAAGCCTGATGGTGTTTGCCATGGTGAAACTCCAGGGTTTTTTCGCTGATAAATGGTTCCAGCGCATTTTTTCCGTAAGGTAATTTTGGTAATTCAAATGCCATAATATTTCAATTTAAAGGTGAATAATTGATGTTGATTTTTGATTAAAGTTAAGAAAAATCATTCAGAATGGCACTCTGCACCAGCATTTGTTTGAACTACCAATACAAAAAGAAAAACCTCTGTAAACTCAATTCACAGAGGTTTTTCTTCAATAAAATGGTGTTTTGGTATATTAGTCGAGCTTTATCTGGCCATAACGGCTTTCAACAAATACAGTACCTCCGCTCCCATCTCCAACTTTGCCTTTTACTGTTCGGGACTGATTTTCACTGATACGGTCGCCGGTAAAACTGGATTCCGGATATGAAATTCCGCAATAATTGCAACTGGCATCAATTGAATAACTGGCGTTTCCAAGCCCCAGCGAGATTTGTCCGTAGCTGCTGGTAATTGAAATAAACTCGAAACCACTATCCACATTGCCAACTTTAATTCCGCCGTACCCTGCATCAACTTTCAAACTTTCCAAAAGTTCATCAATTTGAATACGGGTATATTTTGTTTCGGCAGAAAGTGAGCCCAGTTTTCCAAAATTGAATGTATCGTATTTAGAATCGGTTACAATTGAATTTGCCTCATCGAGATTAATTACATTGTACTTCGAGTTCAATTTTAAATCTTTAAGTTGCCCAAAATTCAAGGTTGAATATTGCACGGTAACTGTCATATCATTGGCATTTTCAACACCCCCTTTTCCATAAGCCAGGGTCAATTTCAATGCTCCGGAAGAAGGCGTATTGAGTTGATTAGCGTTGAAATTTCCGTATTGGACATCAAAAGTTCCGCTGGCATTCAGCTCATTCACAAAAACATTCCCGTATTTATTCGTAATATTCAGATTTTTATCGGGTGGAATATTTACCTCGTAATCGATGCTAAACTGCAGGTTTGTTTTAAAACCTCTGCTTAAATGTGTTTCGGCAGAAACGGTATTTCCGGTTTTACTGAAACTTACGGTAATCTGGTCCAGTAATTCATCAGCCCTGCGTTCGTTTGCAGTTTCCACTGTAATCACTACATCAATGGTGACATCACTTCCTCCTTTGTGGGTGACTTTTACATCACCAAACCTGTTGTTTACTTCAAGTGTTTGCACACTGTTTGCAGGCCACGATTCGTGGTACTCTTTTGTTTTCTCAGCGGCTACGGCTTTTGTTCCGCAAACTGAAGCCGCAAGGAGAAACAAAACTGCAAAGATTCTAACTTTCCGTTTCATAATTTGTTTTGGTTTTTTGTTTCACTTCTTCTAATTTTTCTAAAATCATATGAATTAAACTAAGCTTTGTCTGGTAATATTCCAGCATCGCATTAATTACCCTTTCATCATTCGGATTGGCAGATAAATCGGCCTGAAGATTTTTATACACTTCTTCAAATTCATTCAGCTCATTATTCATCATTTGCTGTTCGTCTTCAGAAATTAAACCTTCAGAAACCAATTGTTCCCATTGGCTCAGACCACCACTAATGGCACTTGTAAAATAAAATTCAACTTCTTCGTATTCTGGTGAAATTGAGGCCAGCGTTGTTCCTGAAGCCATTTTTTCAACACTTTCATTTCCATTTTCAGGCGAAAACCAAATAGCAGCCTGGTTAACGATAAGGAAAGCAAAAACCGCTGCGGCAGCTACTTTCCAAACCAGATTGAGCGAAATAATTTTTTTCTTTTGATTTGTACCTTTAAGTTTTGCTTCAAACCGTTCGAAATGCCCGGCAGGAGGTTCGTCGTTATTCAACTCCTTCAAGTTATTCAAAATCAGTTCTTCTATGTAATCTTTTTCTTTCATTATCAGTTGTATAAAAATATTTCCTGTCCTTTTAACAATTCACGCAATTTGTTTTTGGCCCTCGAGAACTGGGTACGCGATGCCGAGTTACTGATTCCCAGAATCTGGCTGATTTCGTCGTGGTCGTACCCTTCAATCAGGTAAAGGCTGAGGACGGTGCGGTAACCATCGGGCAAACTCCTGATGGCTTTTTTAATTTGTTCCACATCCACTTCGCCGATTTCCTGATTGTCATCGGGAAGTTTCATGGTACGTTCGCTTACTTCCTCAAACTTTACCCGCTTTTTTTTCAAATGGTCCAAAGAACGGTTTATCACTATTTTTTTCAGCCATGCGCCAAAACTCACTTCACCTTTGTAGGTGTTTATTTTTCTGAAAGCCTTCAGAAATGCTTCCTGCATAATGTCTTCGGCTTCCGCTTCATCGTTTACAATTCTCAGGCTCACGCAGTACATGGGTTTGTAGTACAATTTGTACAACTGGAACTGTGCTTTCTGGTTCCCATCCATACACAAGTCAATGAGTTCCTGATGAATATTTTGATACTGTTTTTCCAATTTATTTCAGTTCTGGTTCAATGACGACAAGAATTTACGAATGTTGCACCTGAAACATTTATTTTTTGTTCTCGAGCAACTTGTTGCAAAAAGAGTGGAGCAAATGAATGTCTCCTTCTTCCAGGAAACTGGTTCGTTCCAGGAAACGTGGAAAAATTGCGGATTCTTCTTTAAATCCTGTGTTGAGAAGAATGGTTTGGATTTTTTCGAGAAGTGAACGCAGGCTTTCATTATTTCTAAATTTTTCTTTTGAAATTTCAGACACCTGCATTTTAGACAATTCCCAGGCATACAGCATAACAGCCTGGGCCAGATTTAATGACGGGAAGGTGGTTTTCATGGGAATTGTGGTCACCAAATCGCACATTTTCAGTTCATCGTTTCTCAGGCCAGATTCTTCGCGCCCAAAAACTATGGCCGCATTTTTTACTGAATTTCCTTTTGAACTTATAAGCTTTGGGAGTTCGGGAAGTGGGTAGTAATCGTATTTTACACTTCGTTTTTTAGCTGAGGTCCCAATTACAAAATCGAATTTAGCAATGGCTTCCTTTAATACGGGAAAAACTTGTGCCTGCCCGAGGATTTCACCTGAGCCATGCGCCAGCCAGCGTGCCGGACCGCTCAGGTAATCACAAGGATTAACCAACACAAGCTGCGAAAATCCCATGGTTTTTATGGCACGGGCCGCTGCCCCAACGTTTTCAGGAACCGCGGGTTCAACCAGTATAAATGAAATTTGCATGATTTTTCTGATTCAATGATTGCTGGACATTCGAAAATAAATCAAGAAGGACAATTTCTATTTCTGAAATATGACGGAGTTAAAATGAATTGTAAAACTGCACGAGTTCTTTTAACAATTCCGGATCATTTGGTTTCACTTTGTTTTTTTTGATAAAATCTGATATTTCATCTTTATGGTCTGGAAAAACCTCTTCCAAATCTTTCCTTTTGGCAATCAGCATGGCGGGTTCCTTCCCAATCCTGATATAATATTCATTGGGCCTTTTTACAAACCGCGCCGGCACTGCATCCTGATAAGCTGCCGGTTCTTTTGCATTTTCGAAAACCACCTGTGGTTTGGAATATAACGTGGCATTTCCTTTTTCTTCGACAATAAAAAACCCCCTCCTGATTTTTTTGACGTTGGTAAAAGGCACATACTCAAAAGTATAATCGCCATATTGAATCAGTTCAACGGTTTCCGGAGCTGCCAAAGCCTGAACTGGATTTTCACCCAACTGAAATTCAATTTGGTCGTTGTAAATATTGTAACGTAGCGGAACATCAACATAATGCGTTTTTGATGTGGTAAAAACGGATCCTTCAATAAATCCATCATTTAAATAAGGAGTTCCATTAATGTTTGCCTCGGTGAGAAATTTTGAAATATCGCCGCTGTGCCTTCGGTTAAAATCGAGCAGTTCTACAGCTTTTTTAATTTCATAAGCTGAATGAAAAGTCATTTGAGCCCATGTACCTGTAAAACCAAAAACTGTAAATCCCAGTAAAATCAACAACCGTTTCATTTTTTTCCATTTTAATTTCAGGATAAAATTGGCAATTAAAACAGAAAAAAACAAACAGCCGCTGGCATTTGGGTAATTATGCCAAAATAATCTGTCCGTGCATTAAACCAAGCCAGAAAATCCCATAAAAGCCATGGCCAGAATTCCGGCAGTGATTAAGGCAATGGGAGTACCTTTTAATCCTTTTGGAACATCCTGCAAATCGAGGTGTTCGCGAATTCCGGCAAAAAGCAATAAGGCCAAACCAAAACCAATAGCATTGGCCACAGCATAAATTACACCTTCTACCAGGTTAAATTCTTTTTGAATGGTAAGAATAGCCACCCCCAAAATAGCGCAGTTCGTCGTAATAAGCGGAAGAAAAATTCCCAGGGCCTGGTACAATGCCGGACTGACCTTTTTCAGGATAATTTCAACGAGCTGGACCAGTGAAGCTATTACTAAAATAAAGGCAATGGTTTGCAAAAATGCCAGGCCAAATGCATCAAGGATAAAAGTTTGTATCAAATAAGTTACAATGGTGGCCAAAACCATTACAAAAGCCACGGCCCCAGCCATGCCAATTGCAGTTGAAAGTCGTTTGGAAACGCCGAGAAACGGACAAATTCCCAAAAACTGCATTAAAACAATATTGTTTACGAGAATGGCTCCGATTATAATAATAAGGTAATTCATAATTTATCCTCCTAGTTCTTTTTAAGGCGGTTGATAATGGCGATTAAATATCCTAAAGCAATAAATGCTCCGGGTGCCAGCACAAACAGCAGGGTTACGTAATTTTCAGAATAAATGGTTATATCGAACAATTTGCCGCTTCCCAATATCTCCCTTACACCTCCCAGCAAAACAAGCGCAAAAGTAAATCCGAGGCCAATTCCAAGTCCGTCAACAGCAGCGGTAACCAGGTTATTTTTTGATGCAAAAGCTTCCGCCCGTCCCAACACAATACAGTTTACCACAATTAAGGGAATAAATAATCCGAGGCTTTTAAAAAGCGATGGCATATAAGCCTGCATAACTAACTGCACAACTGTAACAAACGAAGCAATAATTACAATAAAACTTGGAATTCGTACTTTGTCGGGAATCTGGCTTTTTATAATTGAAACCACAATATTCGACATCAGCAAAACAAAAGTGGTTGCCAGTCCCATACCCAGCCCGTTAATGGCCGAAGAAGTAACCCCAAGTGTGGGGCACATTCCCAGCAATAGAACAAATACCGGGTTTTCTTTTATAAATCCTTTCGAAAAGTTTTTCCACTGATTCATAAGCTTGTGTTTTTATTCTCCAATTGCTGATTTGTATTATTATAGGCCTCAAATGCTTTTTTCAGTGCATCCAGAAAAGCGCGGGAAGTAATGGTAGAAGCTGTAATGGCATCAATGTCACCGCCATCTTTTGTCACTTCAAACTTAATTGTATTTGGATTTTTCCCGATGACGTTCTGAGACGGTTTCTCCGTATTGCGAAACCAAACATCCATTTTAGAACCGAGCCCGGGTGTTTCCTCGTGCTCAAGAATCTCGAATCCGAAAAGGTTTCCTGATAAGTCAATTCCTGCCATAACCGAAATAAAACCATTAAAACCTTTATTGGTAGATGTTTTTATCGCAACGCCAACCATTTCTCCCCCACTGAATGCCGGAAAAAACTCAAGGCTGTCGCCTGTTGCTGAAGCAACTTTATAAGCTTCTCCCAGCTCGTCAAATTCAGGAAGAACCTTTTCGATGGCTTCACTTTGTGCCTTCATTTTGGCCTCTTCAATGGCATCTTTGGTTAAATCGTAAACAAAACCCAAAGCTGTTGCGGCAACAAACGTTACTACAAAAAGGGTTAATACCATATTTATAAATGTCGATTCACGTTTTGCCATAACTATTTCCCTCCAAATCGTTTTGGTTTAACATACGTATTAATGAGCGGCGTAAACGCATTCATAATCAGAATGGCAAATGAAATTCCCTCGGGGTAGGCGCCAAACAACCTGATACTTATTGTAATGACTCCAATTCCCACACCGTAAATAATTTGGCCTTTGGGTGTCATAGGAGAAGAAACCATGTCAGTAGCCATAAATATTGCACCGAGCATTAACCCACCGGTAAGCAAGTGAAAGAGTGGATTTACATAGGTCTGAGGGTCAGCACCCCAAAAAATGGTGGCGATAATTCCAACACTTGCAATTATAGAAACCGGAATATGCCAGGTTATAACTTTTTTATACAGCATATATAAACCACCCAAAATAAGCATCAACGCAGAAATTTCACCAAGTGAACCTCCAATATTCCCAAGCAACATGTCACTGGCTGCCGGCAAGTCTTGAGCAATTTGCGAAACCGGGGTTCCGCTGGATAGGGCTTCCTTGATTATTCCCAGCGGTGTGGCAGACGTTACTGAATCAACTTCAGCTAGCCGGTTTACAGGCCACGAAGTCATTTGAACCGGAAAAGAAATAAGCAGGAAAACCCTTCCGACCAGCGCCGGGTTAAAAATATTACTCCCAAGTCCTCCGAACGAAAGTTTTCCAATTCCAATGGCAGCCAGCGACCCGATTACAATAATCCACCAGGGAATATCTGCGGGTACGTTAAATGCCAGCAGAATTCCGGTAACCAAAGCTGAACCGTCGGTAACTGAAGGCGTAACCTTCATTAGGTATTTTTGAATGAGGTATTCAAAAGCCAGACAGGCTGTAACTGCAATCAGGGTAACGCGCAGTGCATCAATCCCAAAAACAAAAACCGACCAAAATAATGCCGGAATCATGGCATAAACAACCCGGTACATTATTTTCCGGGTCGAATCGTCGGAATGGACGTGTGGTGATGGTGAAACCGTTAATAGTTTACTCATTCTTTGATTTAGTTTATTTTTTACGTGAACGAATGATTTGTCCTACTTTACCTTTACCAAAACGAATATAATCAAGCAATGGCCGGTCCGACGGGCAGGTGAAACTGCATGAACCGCATTCAATACAATCCATAATTTTATCGTCCTCAGCCCGGTCAAATATTTGTTTTTCAGAAAGTGTCATTAGCAGGTAGGGTTCCAGGCCCATGGGACAAACTGAAGCACACCGCGAACAACGGATACAGGCAATATACTCTGCTCGTTTCGATTCTTCTTTTTCCATGATTAGTATTCCTGAAGTGCCTTTTGTAACCGGCACGTCAAGCGAAGCAATAGCCCGTCCCATCATTGGTCCGCCGCTGATTACTTTTCCTGAATTTTCGGGCAAACCACCTGCCGCTTCTATTAAAACTGATGTTGGAGTTCCCACCCGAACCAACAAGTTGGAAGGTTTTGAAACAGCCTTTCCGGTAATGGTAACCAGCCGTTCAAAAAGCGGTTTATTTTTCTGAATGGCTTCGTAAACGGCAAAAGCTGTTCCTACATTGCTCACCACCGCACCAACTGCAATGGGCAGCCCGCCTGAAGGAACCTCGCGACCGGTAACCGCTTTTATTAATTGTTTTTCACCACCCTGCGGGTATTTCACCTGCAATGCAGTTACACTGATTCCATTATATTCTTTTGATTTTTCTGTAAGTTTTTTTATAGCATCTGGTTTGTTGTTTTCAATTCCGATTACTGCTTTTTCAACATTTAAAGCTTTCATCAAAAGTTGCGTTCCCACTAAAATCTCATCAGCTTTTTCCAGCATCAACCGGTGGTCAGAAGTCAGGTAGGGTTCACATTCCACACCGTTGATTAAAAGCACATCGGCTTTCATACCTTTGGGCGGAACAAGTTTTACGTGGGTTGGGAAAGTAGCTCCGCCAAGCCCAACAATTCCAGCCTCCTGAATTTTTTTGACAATTTCCTGTCCGCTCAGGTCGAACGCTTTTTTCAATTCATCTGAACGGTCAATTTCATCGATCCATTCATCGCCAGCCACATCAATAAAAATTCCCTGTTTCGGGTAACCGGAACTGTCGGCCTGAAAATCGATTTTTTTCACCTTGCCAGATACGGAAGAATGAATATTGGTGGAAACAAAACTACTGCTTTTGGCAATAATCTGCCCCACTTTTACTGTATCGCCGCGGCTAACAACCGGAGTGGCAGGGGCACCAATATGCTGTGCAACCGGGATAAAAACCGAAGCAGGAGGAGGCAAAACTTCGATGGGCTTGCCGGCTGACAATTTATTTTCGGGAGGATGGACACCCCCTTTTTTGAACGTTTTTAACATCCCTTTTTATTTTGCAGTATTACACTCTTCTTTTTCTTCAACCTTAATTTTCCGTGGTGGAAAATTTTCTTCAATGATGGCATTTGTGGGACAAACCGGTGGGCATTTCCGACAAAGTTTACATTTGTCAGAATCAATAAATGCCAGATTGTTTTCAATGGTAATGGCATCGAACTTACATTCTTTTTCACACTTTCCGCAACCTATACAAGCAACTGAGCAGGCTTTTCTTGCCACTCCTCCTTTATCCTGGTTTCGGCAGGCCACAACTACCTTCCTGTCTTTCGGAAACTTCTTCCGCAGTTCAATCAGGTCTTTTGGGCAAGCTTCTACGCAAGCGCCGCATGCCACACACATATCATCAATAATTTTGGGAACTCCCATATCTGCGCGCAATTCAATGGCATCAAACTCGCAGGAATCGTAACAATCGCCGTAGCCCAAACATCCCCACTGGCAATCGGTTTCGCCACTATAAACCGAAGAAGCAATGGCGCAGGTAGTGGCGCCATCATAAATATTGGTTTTGGGCCGGTGATCGCAGGTTCCGTTACAACGAATAAATGCCACACGGGCATCTTTTTTGACAGCTTCAAGCCCCAGAATTTCTGCAACCTTGTTCATGGTTTCGTTTCCCCCAACGGGGCAGTTTAAATCGCTCAAATCATTTGCTTTAACGCAGGCTTCAGCAAAGGCACGGCAACCTGCATAACCACATCCTCCGCAGTTGGCGGCAGGCAAATTCTGTTCTACTTCATCAATGCGCGGGTCTTCGTAAACCTTAAACTTCCGGGCAACAAAATATAGAATAACCGCTGCAGATGTCCCGATAACACTGAGCGTGGCAACTGTATATATAACGGTGATACTCATAGTGAATTAATTTTCTTCCAGTTCGAATTTGAAAACTTTTTTTAAATAATGGCGAAAAAAATATAATGTTATATAATATGGTCCCAGAATTCCCAAAGCGATTAACCCCGCCCAAGCCTCGTTGCCGGTAGTTTCAAAAACGAAAATTAAAGTAACCATTACAAGAATAAAGGGCAGAATATATCCGTAAAACAAAGCTGTAAAACCGGCTGATTCCTGAAATAAAACGGTAACTTCATTTCCCGGTTGATGTTTTGGGTTCAGATATGGAATCTCGATTTCTTTTTCCTGGAAGTCGGCTACTGTGCATGCTCCGTTTGCATGGCAGGTGGAGCATGCAGACTGGTTTACTATACTAACAATTAATGAGTTATCAGTAACCCTTTTTACAAACCCTTTATGTTTTATTACTGAACCGGCCACAATTTTTTGCTATTTACAGGTTGCAAATTTAGACTTTTATTTAAACTCAGACATGACAAAAAAACAGTTTTATTGATATTTGACCAATTTAGAAATGTTCTAATTTATTTCTCCACTTTTGATTTTAAAGAAGCTTCTGCCTCTACTCTGATGGATTCCACATCCCACGCACAATCGGATTCATGTATGGAAAAGTTTTTTTCTGCAAGCAGCGTTTCAGACAGTTGTTCTGAGAACCGACGAGTTTCCTGAATAAACCTCGATTTATCTTCCAGCCAGTGTTCGTAAAGTTCCATAAAAACTTCTTCTTCATGATGTTTGAAAAAACGCGCTGAACGATGTGCTTCGTAACGGGCAAATCCGAGGTGTTCGAGTGCTTTGGTTCCCAGTTCCAACCCGGAGTTAAACATTTCCCGCTGAACCGTTTTTACATTCAATTTTATAAATTCAAAGGCATGGTAAATATCCTTGGCGCGTGCCAGAATTTTTACCTCCGGGAATTTTTTTCGCACATACTCAGCTACTTTCAGGGCATTGTCGTATTCGGCCATACTTAAAATCAGCAGCCGGGCATTGGCAATGCCGGCATTTTCGAGTACCTGGGGCCGGTTTACATCGCCATAATACAATTTAAATCCGAACTTCCGCAAAACTTCAACGTTTGCAGGATTACTATCTATAATAGTAACTTTAAATCCATTTGCCAAAAGTAAACGGCCAACGGCAAGCCCAAACCGACCAAAACCTGCAAGAATAATTGGTTTTTCCTGGGCTTCCACATCGTCGTATTCAAGTTTGTTTTGCCAGCGTGCCAAAATGGGGCTCACCGCTTTATCGTTAAAAAGAAGCAGCAAAGGCGACAACGCCATGGAAAGCGCTACAACCAGAAGAAGTAATCCACCGGTTTTTTCTTCGAATAGTTGGTTTTGCCTTGAAAATGAAATCAAAACAAAAGCAAACTCACTGGATTGGGCAAGTAAAAAAGCAAATAGAAATTCGTACCCTTTTTTCAACCTGAAAAACCTGCCAAGCGCAAGCAACACCAAAAACTTAAGTAAAACAAGTAGTAATACATATCCAATAATTCTAAACGGATCTTCAATAAAAAGCAAAAAATTTATGCTGGCTCCTACAGAAATAAAAAACAGACCTAAAAGCAATCCTTTAAAAGGATCGATGGTAGCCTCAAGTTCATGCCGGTATTCACTGTCGGCCAAAACCACCCCGGCAATAAAAGTGCCCAGGGCAGGCGACAACCCGATTGCATCCATGGCCAGGGCAATTCCAATAACCAGTAAAAGCGCCATGGCAGTAAAAACTTCATGTAGGTTCGTTTCAGCAATAAACCGAAAAAGATGTTTTGAAACAAACCTCCCCAATAAAATAATAGCTGCAATAGCTGCAATAATAACCAGTAATTGTGCCCAGCCCGGCAAGGCAGCCACTCCGGTTAGTTTATCCAACTGCGTATCAGCAAGGTTTCCTGTGGCATTAAATGCTGCCAAAACGGGAATTATGGCCAAAATGGGCACCACCATAATATCCTGAAAAAGAAGTACCGAAAATGCCGATTTTCCGGCGGTGTTTCGAATCAGTCCCTTTTCAGTAAGCGTTTGCAAAACAATAGCAGTGGATGAAAGTGCCAGTATAAGCCCGATTCCAACAGCACGGTTCAGTTGAAAGCCAAAAACCAAGGCCACTAATGCAATAACCACCGAGGTAATTAAAACCTGTAGCCCGCCGAGCCCAAAAATTGACTTTCGCATTTTCCAAAGCAAGGAAGGTTCGAGTTCCAACCCAATTACAAACAGCATTAAAACCACGCCGAATTCTGCAAAGTGCATTACATCGCTGGCTTCCTGGCCTACCAAACCAAGCACAAATGGGCCAATAATAATTCCGGCCAACAAATAGCCCAAAACAGAAACCATTCCCAGTTTTTTTGCCAACGGAACCGAAATCACTGCTGCCAGCAAGTATATTAACGCCTGAAAGAAAAAATCCTGGTTGTACATATTATTCAATTAAATCGTTAAAATAGGCTACCTCATTCATTTTAATTTTATCAAATTCCCCGCGGCCAAGAATATTCAGTAATTTTTTATACTGAACAGCATATGCTTCAATTTCGGAGTTCTTTATGGTATGCGCCCCGTGAACAATAAATGGAGGTAAATATTGCATCCTGCAAAGGTTTGCCGATTGCTTAAAGGGTATCAAAAATTCATTCATGGTATAATGATTTCTTCCTTCTTTACTGTAAACGTCACGTCTCCCTCCTGTAGAAATCACTGAAAGAACCGATTTCCCTTCCAGAATCCGGCCATATTCACCATAAGCCCAGCCATGTTCCAAAACAAGGTCCATCCACTCTATAAGCAAAGCCGGGGCACTGTACCAGTAAAACGGATGATGCCAAATAATGATATCGTGGTTAAGCAAAAGTTGCTGTTCTTTTTTAACATCAATAAAAAAATCAGGGTAGTTCTCATACAGGTCATTTACTGTAACATTGTCCAGATTTTTCACCATATCAATCAGTTGCCTGTTAATACGCGACTTTTGAATGGCAGGATGTGCAAATTCTATGAGTATTTTGTTCATTTAACGAAAAAGACTATAACTGTTTTAATAATAAAAGACCAGACAACCTTCCTTGCCGGAACTTTCAATTCAATCATCCAAGAGGTTCTAAAAATAACAATTTTAAGGTGAAATTCAGATTCAAGGGCATTCGTTTGCAAGAAAACCAGAATTAAAATAATTATTGACTGAAATTCAGCGTGTTGTTAATGGGTTGAAATCGGAAAATCTACAAAATTCAAAAAAGCATGTATCAATTCGGATATCAGACAGAATTAAACCTATCATTTTCAGCGTTTTAATTTTAAATCGAATCTAAACTGCTTAAAAAATTTGCAAATGCCAACCATTCCACTTAAATTTGGACTGTACAATACGAGTTCATTGAAAAGAAAAAGATACTATCCGCATCGATTCAGCAGTTGGTAAACTCAACAGAACTTATTAAACCGAGTTAGCTCAACGGTTGCAAAAACAGGCCTCGTAGTCCCGAGTAATCGGGATGAGTCGCAAGACCAGTGGACGTTTGACCGACCGGGCGCTCAAATCCTGTTAATCAGGGGTTTTACGCAAACGGAATTGGTGCGGATTTTTTTATTCTTTTATGAATCGTTTCACAATAAGAAACAACAGCATAAGTACTGACATAAACAGGGCTACCCGGGCAATAAAATCGCCATACTTCACATAAAAAGTAATTTCATCATTCAGATTTACAGTTTCTTCAATGGCATCTTCCTCCCACCAGGCAGTGGGCTGTGAAATATCACCACGCTGGTTGATAAAGCATGAAATTCCGGTGTTGGCTGAACGCGCCACACTCCGGCGTGTTTCAATGGCACGCAGCCGCGAAAATGAAAGATGTTGTTTGTATCCTGGTGTATTTCGCCACCAGCCATCGTTGGTAATTACAACAATCAGCCTGGCTCCTTTTTTCACAAAACGGGTCAGGTACTCACCAAAAACCGATTCGTAACAAATTACAGGGGCAACTTTCACATTGTTTTTCAAAATAAAATTTGAAGGCTCTTCCTGAACACCCAAACTACCGGTGGTTCCTCCGAGGTCAATAACAAAATCTTTTAAAAAACCCATATATTTTCTGAATGGCATTTTTTCAACTCCCGGAACCAGAATGGATTTATGATACACATCACCTGTGCCATTCCGGTTTATAAAAACGGCAGAATTATAAACATCATAGTAAACCCCATTTGAATTACGAGCGGTTAATGAGGCACTTTCGGCATCGGAATAAATTTTGGAAGATGATGTGCCAAAAATTAATTCTGCGTTGGAATGGTTCCACATCCAGTCTGTAAGTTGCCTAAACTGATAATTAGAAGCCAACCTGTCCACATTCCAATCGGGGTAGCGTTCGAAAACTGTTTCCGGACCGATAACCAAATCAGTATTTTCGTTAATTTTTGAATCGGCGAGTTGGATAAACTTTTGTAGCTTTATATTCTCAGCCTGTACGTCATACGCTTCGTTGTAAGGATCAATATTTGGTTGCACAATAACTACGTGCAACGGATTTTCTTTTTCCTTATACGAATGATAAACCGAACTCGAAAATAACCAGGGGCCAAGCAGCACAAGCAGAAAACCAAAGGTTGAATACATTATTTTTCGTGGTGAAACAGAATCCCGTATATTCATAAAAATATGGAATAAAATAATATTCAGTGCAAGCACCCAAACTGTTCCACCAAGAGTTCCTGTATATTCGTACCACTGAATCATTTTTACATGGTTGGCAAAACCATTTCCGAGGGTCAGCCAGGGCCATTCAATATCCCAGTGAAAATGGAAATATTCGAATGAAATCCAGAAAACCGCCAGTGCCAGGTAGCCCAGATTTGCTTTCAAGTACCTTCGGGCAGTATGTCCTAACCACCATACCAGCGACATCAAAAACGAGTTGGCAATAATGGCCATTAAAGCACCAGCAAAGGTTGCGTAGGCAATCCACCAGGTTGTAAGGCCATTCCAAATCAAAAACGCCAAAAAAGTGTGTCCCCAAAAAGACACGCCCCGAAATTCATTTTTTTTAGAAACAAAAAAGTTTTCGAGCAACAAAAGGGGGAAAAAAGCGAAAAAAAGCAGCCAACCCGGTAAACCGAGCCAGGCAAGGCTTAGAAGCACGCCTGTTAAAACAGATAAAATATAACGGGAAATTCGTGACATATTACCAAATATTTTGAGCCAATACTGTTTCCTTTTTTCTCCGGGCCCGTTCAAACACAAAATCTATTTGTCCCATCATTAAACCACCCCACCAGGCAATATTCACAATAACCGGTTTCCCTTGTTTATTTTTCAGGGTGAGGGGTTCTTCAAGATAGGTATGTGTATGCCCGCCAATTATTAAATCAGTAAATGAAGTTTCGGCAGCAATAACGGTGTCACTTACTTTTTCCTCTTTGTACCTTAATCCAAGATGCGACAGGCAAACCACCAAATCACACTTCTTTTCATTTTTCAGGAAGTTTTCCATTTCACCGGCAACTTTTACCGGATTATGGTAAACGGTATTACCAAAGTGCATTTTTGAAACAAGTCCGTCAAGCTCTACTCCCAAACCATAAACGCCCACTTTAATCCCTGCCTTACGAAATATTTTCCAACGTGGAAATTTTCCTGCAAGAATAGTATCAGAAAAATCGTAATTGGAATTAATAATCGGAAATTTCGCGTGAGGCAAAGGTTCCAGCAAACCTTCCAGACCATTGTCGAACTCATGGTTTCCGATAGTACCGGCATCGTAACCGGCTGCTGACATTAATTTCAGAATTAGTTCGCCTTTAAAATAGTTGAAATAAGGCGTTCCCTGAAACATATCGCCTGCATCGAACAACAAGGTATTTGGATTTTTTT
>JAZBNQ010000129.1:0-4233 GCA_036350775.1 Mariniphaga sp. | reverse complement strand
TCGGAAGCCTGAATAATTACATCCTTGTAATCTTCATTCCCGGTTAACCTGTAAGCATTTCCGTAGCTGCAGAATACCATAAATCCAAGATCATGAGTAGTTGTACGATATTGAACACCATCAAGTTTCAGCGTATTTTCCAGCGCCACTTCTTTCCAATATTCATCACCAGTTAATTCATACATGAGCCAGAATGAACCGGCAGGAAATCCACAGGTCCAGTCACGAATCCCTACCATCCAATAATCGCCCTCCTTATTGGGATATGACCGCGGTACTTTATCATCCGGAATGGCCTGCACCAAAACCCTGAGTTGATCACTTAACTCCGTTGTAAGTTGGGTAAATTCTAACTGATTGCCTTTTTCTCCATTGCAGGAAGATATAACCAGAGCAATACACAAAAACAGTAAATTACGTACTTTCATTTGATTCTTTTTTATTTTACACAAATATATAATTAAAAAATTAAATTGCAATCGATTGCGCATATAAATATTTTTTATTAGTTTTACAGGCAAATAAATAAACCTATGGAAAAACATAGCGAAACGACTATTCATGATATTGCAAGAAAGCTGAATATTGCAGCATCAACCGTTTCAAGGGCTCTGAATAACAACCCGATAATAAGCGAACCAACACGCAAGCTGATTGAAAAAACGGCTAAAGAGATGGGATACCGCCCCAATATTCTGGCAGCCAACTTCAGAACCAAAAGAACAAATATGATTGGGGTGGTACTGCCACTCATAAATCGTCATTTCTTTTCATCGGTAATTAGCGGTATTGAAGAAGTTGCCTACAACCGTGGTTTCGCAGTTACCATTTCCCAAACCAATGACAATTTTGAAAAAGAAGAAAAAATTGCACAGACCTTATTTTCCAATCGTGTTGATGGACTGATTGTATCCATTGGAATGCAGACAAAAACCTTTGATCACCTCAGGTTATTTTCGGAACGAAAAGTGCCACTGGTATTTTTCGACCGTGTAGTGGATGAAATTGAAGCCGATAAAATAGTGGTGGATGATTACCGGGGCGGATTTAAAGCCACAGAACATCTTATTAAGCAAGGCGGGACACGAATTGCCCATATTGGAGGTCCGTTGAATGTTAAGATTTACCAGGACCGTTTAGCCGGTTTTAAAGATGCCATGCAAAAAGCTGGTCTTCCGGTAGATGAATTGATGCTTATTCACAACAGCCTTACCCGGACGGACGGCACAAATGCCATAAAAAAGTTGTTGCAAAATAAAATAAAACCCGATGCTATTTTTTGTGCAAACGACACAACAGCCTTAAGTGCAATCATTTATCTCCGCAAAAAAGGAATAAAAGTGCCAGATGATATTTTAATTGTAGGATTCAGCAATGAACCTTTTTCAGAAGTTGTTACACCTTCCATCAGCACCATCAGGCAGCCGGGTTTTGAAATGGGGAAAAAAGCGGCAGATTTGCTCATCCGTCAAATAAAATTAAAAGACAAATCCAATCGTTTCCAGACCTTTGTAATGCCGACCGAATTAATTGTCAGAGATTCATCAGTGAGAAAATAAAAAAACTCTTGAAGGAGATAAACCAAGATTTATTTTGACTTAGTTTCTGGGTATTAATGCCTCTTCATAGTTTGTGACAGGTAAACATTCTATTTCATGCTAGCCATGACTGGCTGGAGATAGACAATGAACGTTGGCAAAAGCTTATTTTTCAAACCACTGGTATTTCTCATAATGTGAAATCACAGTTCCTCTATTTTGTTTCAAAAAACCCTGAATGATTCCGGCATAATCGCCATTTGACTTTAACCGCTTAAAGGTGTGATCATCGTCAACGACGAATAACTCACAATTTTTAAATACACCACTTAAATAAATGGATGATCGATAGTCTGCCACATGATCATACCGGGCAGACAGAATGAAAACTTCCCCGTTAAATTTTCTCAACTTCTCCGGATTAAAAGGAATTTGTATTTCTCGGAAGGTTCCGTTTTTTTTATTTAACACAGGAAAAGCGGTATGATAACTGTTCTCCAAATCAGGATAAAATTTTCTTTCACCGCTATTCAACCTTTCATTAATTGGGTAAATGAACTCGGCCAGCCGAACCCTGATGGGAATTCCATAATCAGAAACCAAAAAATTTTTGAGTGCATCTATCTGGTAATCTTTGATGTATTTATTAACGGAAGCAGTGTCTTTAAGGTACAGTTTTTCCATTAATTCAGTTCGGGCAAGATTTAACATGGATTTTTCCACAAAGAAATTTTGCCGCTGGAAAAGGTGGGCCACAAGCTCTCTGGAGAAGTAACTTTCTTCAAGAATTTGGTCCAGTTGAGTTTGTGCCAATTTATTTTCAGCTAAAAACTCGCGTTGAAAATTATCGTGATTTAAACCTAACTGAGCCTCAACCGAAGGATTTACGACGGCCCCGATAAAAACCTTTTTTACTTTTGAATCCGGAAAAACGGACAAATATTCGGTAATTAAAAATGCTCCACCAGACTGACCATATAAATAAATGATTTCCTGATCTTTTAGCAATTTGTTTATAACAGACTGAATATCGTTTACATATTGAAAAGATTGAAAAATGGAATACGCTTTGTCCCAATCTGTTTCACTGTCATCAACTTTAACTTTATCCCGCAATTCCTGGTTATTTCCCCGGGTGATAATCCCCAAAACATTAAAATCTTCGCCAAATAATTCCTCCTGAATTTTTTGCACACGGCCTTTTGAAACATAAAACTGTTGGGCATCGGCTATTACAATCACGGTTGGTTTTGAAGGATCATAATCTGCCCCAAATTCATATTCCAGGTTAAAAATCCCGGAATCAGGATTCGCATAATCTACTGGAACTTCAATACTCTGAGCATAAATATCTCCTAAATCCAAACAAATCAGAAATAATAATACAATCCTCATTTTTATCCCATTTTAGTTTTTATGGGTATTACTAATATCTGAGGGATTACAGATCCAGACTATTTTATTTTTCCCTATTTTCCCCAGGTGAGTATGTTTAAAATCGTCGGAATATTTCGGCCCGAAGCCGAAAATATATCACAAGGAGCTGTGCCCTAAAAGTATAATTCCGGCAAGAATATATTTGGGAATGGAAATCGGATAACCAAAAATTCTAACGGCAACTGCAAGCGTTTTGAAATGAAAAATGTTCTACAGCGAAGTTCCAGTTTTGGTTCCAAACAAATAGCCTGATATACAAAGTTCGGGCACCTGCCGGAAAACCAGAAACGCACAACCGTCTTAGCCGCATAACAGACTCATTAAAAACGTTAGTATAAACATGCCAGCTTATTCCAATTGCAATAAATGCTTTAGTATTGAATCGTTTTAATGTTCAGGCACCACCCATTCAAAAACTTCTGCCGGGGTTCCCAATCCTTCTTTGCGCAATTTTAACCATTCGTTATAAAAAGCACATGGGTAAACTCTTACATATAATTTATCGGAGTTTCCCTGAATCAGGCTTCCATGCCAGTTTGTAATCCACATTTCATAATACCCGTCATTTATAAGTCTTTTCAGAATGGTGCCAAAATGATAATAGAGGTAATTATCCTTCGAAACATCGGGGGTATCGCTGAAAAAAACCCGCATCCCCAACTGGATAGCCGGCAAACCTTTTGTATTGTATATTTCCCCGAATGCCAGTAACTTTTCCCCAAAAGCAGGATCAATAATGATGCTGTCAATACGAAGTCTGTAATTTGGGATTTCTACCATTCTGAAGTCATACGACCAAATAGAATCGCCTTTGTGGTTAATAAGTTCAGGTTGAATTAAATCTGAAATAAACCCGTCATTTTCGAGCAACACATTAAAAATTCCAAAGGGTAAATCACTAAAAACGTATTTTCCCTGGTCATCGGAAATGCCATGAAACGTTTCACTTCCTCTTGAAAGCGTAATGGCAACCCCGGAGCGATCATCCATTGAAAATCCGTTTTCATTAATCAGTTGCACTTTCACTTCAATATCCTGCAACTCTTCTTCCTTTTCGCAGGCGGCAGGCACAAAAAATAAAAACAGGTATATCAATTTTAAATGATTCGTTGATTTTCTGCTTGATAAAAATGATTTTAGTTTTTCTTTTAATATTGGAAAATTCAAAATATCCTTTTGGTTGCGTAACATCAGGTTGACTATTTTTGGTTTTATGGTTTAAAATTATAAAATAATCCGGCTACTCCCAATCAATTTC
>JAZBNQ010000128.1:0-3128 GCA_036350775.1 Mariniphaga sp. | reverse complement strand
TATGGATTAAATCAAAATATAATCCGCATGTTTAACTTAAAAATTTAATAAAATGAAAGCAAAAGTATTTTTATTCGTGGCCATTTTGCTAACATGTTTTGTTGGCATTTCTCAGGCAAATGCGCAAGCAGAAGTAACTAAGGGAGACGGTTATTTTTATGTAGATTATGAACTTGGTGGTGAAACAATTTGGGCAATTGTTAAACTGGATTATCATACGGTTATTACCCCAAGCGGAAACGGTTTAGAAGTGTATCAAGGTGTTATTGTCGGTTATTGGGATCCTGATTATGGCAACATTTGGGGTGAAATGCCGCCATTATCTAAAAGCGCTATTGTATCTGAAGGTGTATTTGAAATTTGGCAATGGAAGCAAGTAATAACACCCAATGGACACGTAACTATTACTTATAAAACTAAAAAACAATTATAGGTTAAAAAAAGGGAAAAATAACACCCTAAAAACCGTTCTTCCGGAACCCGTTACTCATTTGATTTAATCCACAGGTTTCGGTGAGTGATAAAGGTTTTTCCCCTCCATTCTCTGGTTGCACCGGTTATTAGGTTTAATTTGAATGGAGGGGTTTTTTATTGCAACTGCCGGAATCTAATTCGCAACAGGTTAAATTTGCTGATATGCACCAAAATCTCCAGATTCTGCAAAAACAAATTATGCCGAAGATTCACAGATTTCTGATGATTCAATTCATTGAATCTGTGAATCTGTGGCAATTGCATGGTTCCAGTTAATATTCAAAAAACCTGTCAACCAAAATACCGGCAAACACTTCAAAAAAAATTCGTAACTTTTCTTTAAAAAAACGGTAAAAAACCAGTGTCTTAAAAATCCAAAATGACAGGTGCAAACCATAACGGAAATGATTTTATCAGCCGGCTTAAAGAAATCGTGGAAGCGAACTTTCAAAACGAGCAGTTCGGGGTTACAGAACTTGCCCGTGAAATGGGAGTGAGCCGATCCTATATTCACCGCAAGTTAAAATCCCTTTCCAATAAATCAATCAGCCAGTTTATTCGTAATGTTAGGCTGGAAAAAGCAAAAGAACTTTTAAAAGAGGGAAATCTTACAGGTTCTGAAATTGCCTATAATGTTGGATTTAGCAGCCCGTCGTATTTTATTAAAAGCTTTCACGATTATTTTGGGTATCCTCCTGGAGAATATGCCAAACACATTGATGAGCCGGATAAAAATCAGCAATTAATAAGCTCTTCTGAAATCGATAAAAGCCAAACAAAGGTTTACAGGAATAGAAGGTTTATGGTGTTGGCGCTTGTTCTGCTTTTTGTTCCTTTGTTGTTTTTGGCAACCCGTTATTTTTTAAAGGAATCAGGAACAACTGATTTGGAAAAATCTATTGCTGTGCTGCCTTTCAAAAACCTGAGTGATGTTTCGGAAAACAGATATTTTGCAGATGGAATAATGGATGATTTGCTAAATCATTTATCCCACATTCAAGACTTCAGGGTTATTTCCCGAACCTCAACTGAACAATACAGAAACAGTGAAAAATCGTTGTCGGAAATTTCCAAAGAACTTGGTGTTTCATATATCATCGAAGGAAGTGTGCAGAAGTTTGAGAAGAGGGTAAAAATCATTATTCAGTTAAACGATTACAAGGGGAATCATGTTTGGTCGGAAAGTTTTGACAGGGAACTTGATGATATTTTTAATCTGCAAAGCGAAATTGCCCAACTGGTTGCTTCGAATTTGAAAACAGTCCTTTCTCCTCAGGAAATTGAGCACATTGAAAAACAATATACCGATAATCCGGAAGCGTATGATTTATACCTGCAAGGGCGGTTTTTTCATCGTTTAAGAACGAAAGAAAGTTTTCAGAAAAGCCTGGAATTCCATAACAAAGCGCTTGAACTCGATTCAAATTATTGTTTGGCTTATGCCGGATTAGCCGATGTATATGTGACCAGCACATGGTTTGGTAATTTTACAAGGGATGAAGGTATTCCCAAAAGCAGGGCTAATGCTTTAAAAGCCTTAAGTCTCGATAAAAATCTTGCTGAAGCACATGCAACGTTAGGGGCAATTGCCACTTATTTCGATTATGACTGGAAAACAGCAGAAAAAGAACTTAAACTGGCCATATCACTCAATCCCCAATATCCCAGGGCTTATCATTTGTATGCGCAATACCTTACCGTAATTGGGAAAGAGGAGGAAGCCCACTTTTACATTGACAAAGCGCTTGAATTAAATCCAAGCGACAGACAATTAAATTGGTGTAAATACTATTTGTATAAAAGAGAAGGTAATTATGAAGAAGCTCTCGAATTGTCGGATAAAGTAATTTATATTGATGGAAATGAATGGGGACATTTTTGGAGGAATATTAAAATTTATCTCAGGCAAAACGAGATCACAAAAGTTATAGAAGAATTTAAAAATTTTCAGTCCAAAATCTCACCTGGTGTTGCCTCAGAAATGATTGACAGCATTTATGCTGAAAAAGGAAAAGAGGGATTTATTCGTTTTATAATTGAATATGATTTGCAAAAAAATGAATTATTCCCTTATGATATAGCTGCTTTTTATTCAATTATTAATGAAAAAGATTCGGCAATAACTTACCTGGAACGCTCTTTTCAAAGTGGCCATGGAGGCCTTGTAAGAGCTTTAGGTGAAAGAGAATTTGATAATCTTCGCTCAGAACCCCGATTTAAAGCGCTCATAAAAAAAATGAACCTGGAGGATATTGATTTTACCCAATAAAAAACGGTAGGCAAAATCCACTATCAACATATTTGATATTCCTGTCAACATTATTGCAACAATAACAACATAATTGCATCTTTCTGCAACAGATTTGCTATGCCCTGCCAGTTTTTTCTCCCGAAATTGAATGTGGATTAAATCAAAGTATAATCCACATGTAAAACTTAAAAATTAAAAATTATGAAAACATTCAAATTACTATTACTGGTTGTAATTTTTAGCGGCCTATTGGCAGGCTGCAGCAAAGATGATTTAACTTCAAACGATGAAGTTCAATTAAAAAGCGCCCAACCTCATTCAGTTACATTGCCATTTAAAGCCGAATTTGTCAATACTTATTTAGACGAAACCGGTCCGGATCCAATATGTGGAGATTGGAATC
>JAZBNQ010000127.1:0-4187 GCA_036350775.1 Mariniphaga sp. | reverse complement strand
GCTGATTTGCGGCGGAACCGGCTGTAAAGCAGCAGAAAGTGATGAAATAAAAAGACAATTGAAGCATTGGATAGAGGAAGTGGGTCTTGAGGACGAGGCGCAGGTTGTTTTTACCGGCTGCTTCGGATTTTGTGAAAAAGGCCCAATTGTAAAAGTATTGCCCGACAATACTTTTTATGTAGGCGTTACGCCAGCCGATGCAGAGGATATTGTAAAAGAGCACTTGGTAAAAGGGCGGACAGTTCCAAGGTTACTTTACAAAGATCCGATTACCAACCAACAGATTAGCGATTCAAAAGGTATGGATTTTTACAAAAAACAAACACGAATCGCCCTTCGGAATTGTGGTTTTATCAATCCTGAAAGTATTGACGAATACATTTCACGCGATGGTTACGCTGCGCTTGGGAAATGCCTTACCGAATATTCGCCTGAAGAAACCATTAACGAAATTAAAGAATCCGGTTTGCGTGGCCGCGGTGGCGGTGGTTTCCCCACCGGTTTAAAATGGGAAATTACCCGAAAATCTGAAGCTGACCAGAAATACGTGGTGTGCAATGCCGATGAAGGTGACCCGGGGGCTTTTATGGACCGTTCCATTTTGGAAGGAGACCCGCACTCGGTTATTGAAGCCATGGCTATTTGCGGATATTGCATCGGCGCAGACAAAGGACTGGTTTATATTCGCGCAGAATATCCGCTGGCCATCGAACGCCTCAGAACGGCACTCAACCAGGCCCGTGAATACGGTTTGTTGGGAAATGATATCATGGGAACCGGTTTTAATTTTGAGATTGATATCAGGTTAGGAGCAGGCGCTTTCGTTTGCGGCGAAGAAACCGCGCTCATTCATTCCATGGAAGGATTGCGTGGCGAACCCACTTTTAAACCTCCCTTCCCGTCAGTTTCAGGATACCTTGGAAAGCCTACCAACGTGAACAACGTGGAAACATTTGCCAACATTCCGGTTATCATCAACAAAGGAGCAAGTTGGTTCAATACAATCGGTACCGAAAATTCAAAAGGAACCAAAGTGTTTGCTTTGGCCGGAAAAATAAATAATGTTGGATTGATTGAAGTCCCAATGGGAACCACTTTGCGTGAGGTGATTTATGATATTGGCGGCGGGATAAAAGATGGGAAAGGATTTAAATCAGTCCAAACCGGTGGTCCCTCCGGCGGGTGTTTAACCAAAGATTTCCTGGATACTCCAATTGATTATGACAATTTGCTTGCAGCCGGTTCCATGATGGGATCGGGGGGAATGATTGTGATGGACGAAGATGATTGTATGGTAGGAATCGCCAAATTTTATCTTGAATTTACCCTGGAAGAATCCTGCGGAAAATGCTCTCCTTGCCGTATTGGAAATAAACGCCTGTATGAAATTCTGGAAAAAATTACCAATGGAAACGGAGAGGAAGTTGATATTGAACGACTGAAGTTATTAAGTAACGTAATTAAAGATACTTCGCTTTGCGGGCTCGGCCAAACATCGCCAAACCCGGTTTTATCTACCATCCTTAATTTCGAAGATGAATATCTGGCTCATGTTAACGAGAAGAAATGCCCTTCGGGTCAGTGTAAAGCCTTGCTTAAATACGACATTATTGAAGACCTTTGTACAGGGTGTACATTATGCTTTAGAAACTGTCCCGTTGGAGCCATTACCGGCGAACGAAGGCAGCCGCATTACATCGATCAGTCGCTTTGTATAAAGTGTGGTGTGTGTTACGAGAAATGCAAATTCAACGCAATTAAACTTTCATAGAAAAGAAATACAGGAACAATGGATACAGTACAATTAACCATAGATAATAAACCGGTAGTCGTTAAAAAAGGGATTACCATTCTCGAAGCAGCTTCAAGCACGGGCATACATATTCCAACGCTCTGCCACATGAAACTGGATGATTTAAATATTGAAAACAGGCCCGGAGGTTGCCGCATTTGTGTGGTAGAAGTGGAAGGACGGAGAAACCTGGCACCTGCCTGCTGTACCGAGGTAGCCGAAGGTATGGTTATTAATTCCCATTCCATCAGGGTGATTAATGCGAGGCAAACTGTGCTGGAACTGATTCTTTCCGATCATCCGGCTGATTGTCTTATTTGCGCCAAGTCTGGTAAATGCGAATTGCAGGATATGGCTCATCACCTTGGAATCAGGGAAATTCATTATAAGGGCGAACAGTCAACATACCGCGAAGATACCTCGCCGGCCATAATTCGCGATGTTGATAAATGCATTATGTGCCGCCGATGCGAAATGATGTGCAACGAAGTACAAACGGTTGGTGTGCTTTCAGCTATCAATCGTGGATTTAATGCAGTTGTTTCACCAGCTTTTGAAATGAATCTCGACCATTCGGTTTGTACTTATTGCGGGCAATGTGTCGCCGTTTGTCCGACCGGTGCTTTAACTGAGGTGGATCAAACATCTCATGTAGTGCGAGCGCTTTCAGATCCGTCAAAAACTGTAATTGTACAAACAGCTCCGGCTGTTAGAGCAGCATTGGGGGAGGAGTTCGATAATGAACCCGGAACTCTGGTTACCGGGAAACTTGCAGCCGCTTTGCGAAGACTTGGATTTAATTATGTGTTTGATACCGACTTTGCTGCCGACCTCACCATAATGGAGGAAGGCACGGAAATGCTGAACCGGCTTTCGAGATTTTTGGAAGGCGATGAAAATGTGAAATTGCCTATCCTTACTTCATGTTGTCCGGCCTGGGTGAAATTTTTTGAACACCAGTTTCCTCAACTTAAAGATATTCCCTCAACAGCACGTTCTCCCCAGCAAATGTTCGGCAGCATTGCCAAAACTTATTTTGCTGAGAAAATAGGCATAAAACGGGAAAATTTGGTGGTAGTTTCCATTATGCCATGCGTGGCCAAAAAATACGAATGTGGTCGCGAAGAATTTAAAGTGAACGACAATCCGGATGTTGATTATGCAATTACTACCCGCGAACTGGCCGGATTAATAAAGCTGGCGAATATCAATTTTAACCGTCTGCCCAACGAGGAATTCGATATGCCGCTTGGCGAATCAACCGGTGCAGGTGTAATTTTTGGAACAACCGGCGGCGTAATTGAAGCCGCGGTTCGCACTGCTTTCGAGTTGTACACCAAAAAACCACTCCCGAAACTCGACTTTACCGAGTTGCGTGGTATGGACGGTATCCGGCAGGCAACAATTGATTTTGCCGGATTTCCGCTTAAAATTGGTATTGCACATGGGTTGGGAAATGCCCGAAAATTACTGGCAAAAATCGAGTCGGGTGAAAGCGAGTTTCATGCCATCGAAATTATGAGTTGTCCGGGTGGTTGCATCGGTGGTGGCGGCCAGCCTTACCACCATGGAAATGCCCAAATTCTGAAAAAACGCCAGATGGCTCTTTACCAGGAAGATAGCAACAAGAAAATTCGTAAATCGCATGAAAACCCTTACATTATTCAGCTTTATGAAGAATTTTTGGGTAAACCGATGAGCGAAAAAGCACATCACTTGTTGCATACCGAATATTTTGACAGAACTTAAAAACAATACATCATGCCAAAAATAAAACTTTCAGAAAGTACAATTCAGATTATAAAAGATGTTTGTGCTGAATTCAATAACAGTGAGGGCGAACTAATAAATGTTCTGCACAAAGTTCAGCATAAGCTCGGCTACCTGCCTGCCGAAGTGCAGGAAGTAATTGCCAAAGAGTTAAATGCTTCGGTTGCAAAAGTTTACGGAGTAGTTACGTTTTACAGTTTTTTCACCATGATTCCCAAAGGGGAATTTCCGATTTCCATTTGTATGGGAACAGCCTGCTACGTGCGCGGTGCAGAGCAGGTTTTGAGTGAATTTAAGCGGCAATTGAAAGTTGAAGTGGGTGAATCCACCAATGATGGAAAGTTTTCACTGAACTGCCTGCGCTGCGTTGGAGCTTGCGGTCTTGCACCCGTGGTTATGGTTGGTGAAAAAGTTTTCGGTCGGGTGGCGCCTACCCAGGTAAAACAGATTATTGCCGAATACCGCGAAGGCTGTCCTTCAGAACACGCAAAATCTGCTTAACGTTTCAATGAATTTTAATACCGGTTAATAAGAAAGTGAACCGATAAAATCTTTTGTTCCGAATTTTTTCGCAAAAATAAAAACGCCTGTCTGAATTTCAAACAGGCGTTTTTGGCATGGGTGG
>JAZBNQ010000126.1:0-6492 GCA_036350775.1 Mariniphaga sp. | reverse complement strand
GTAAACCTGCGTGTATTTACTGCGCTAATGTTTATTCCTTTGTTTTTGGTATAAACAAGTTGTTCGCCCGGTTGAAGTGTTTGTGCTTCTTTAATGGTAAAACTTTCTGAAGAGACAACTTTAACGCTTCCTTCTTCAACTGTTGTAACAACTTCATCATCATTTGAATATGCTTTTACATTGAACTGGGTACCCAGTACTTCTACATTATAAACAGGGGTGTGTACCACAAACGGTTTTTTTTCGTTTTTGGAAACGTCGAACCAGGCTTCTCCTGTTAGAAATACTTTTCGGTGGCTACCTTTTCTGTTTAAAAGGTTCTTTTGGTTTTCTTCTGTATATTTCAATTCTGAACCTGCATTAAGGTAAACCAGGGTGTTGTCGGGCAAAATCATTTGAGAAATTGAACCTTTGGGTGCAATGGCGGTATAGAAAACAGGTTCTGTCTTTTGCAGGCTTTGTATCAATATCCCGATAAAAAGCCCGATCGCAAGAAATGCGGCTATTTTTAACAGGTTCAGTATAAAAAATTTTGTGGTTTTTTCTTTTTTTCTGCCTGCTTCAATGTTTATGCGGTGGTGAATTTTATCCAGTATGTTATCCTGATTTTGCAAATTTGGAAGATGGTTTTGTTCCGTTTCCTCATCTTTTTCCCAACACCTGAAAAGTACAGGCCGTAAGTCGAGATTATGGTACGGATCGGAAAAAAGTTCACGTGCTTTTTCCAATTCTTCCCGGTTGCTTTCGCCCCTCAGGTATTTGTGTACAATTGTTTCTATATTTTTTCCTTCCGTCATTCTTTCAATTTATTCAAATTGTTGGTATGCAAGTTATTCAAAAATCCCCTTCATTTTACCAAAGGGGATTTTTCTCTCAAATACCTAACTAAACTAACCTATGAAAAACTATTTCAAACATGAATTTTTAAACTTTTTTCAAGGTGTTTACATGTAATACGGAAAAATGGGATGGTGCCCCCAAAAGGAAAATGATTTTTTTTATGCTGTATAATCAGATGGAAGTGTATCTTAAAATTTCCGTTTAACGGGTGAAGCCTTTTTTATTTGTGCTATTTCTGCTAACCGGGCTAAAGGTGCGGTGTAAAATATGCTGCTTTTCAATTCAATATACTGGTTTTTTCTCTTTTTCACCGGCGCTTTAGGCCGGTGATTGAGCTTCTCGGGGTCTTTTACAGACTTTAGCGTTTAATCTCTTTAATGATTATTGTTGTTTGTTGCTATTTCTGTTCACCGCAGTTCGGTGTAAAATGCGCGGTTTTATAATTTTACTATGCTGAATTGAATGAATACTTTCCTCACGCTGAATGCAGAGATAAAGCATATAAAGAAGATAATGCGGTGAAGGCTACTGGAAATCTTTACCCGAACAACGACAAAAAAAGTAATGCAGGTAAAATGTCTTTGCCCAAACTGGTTTTAATGTGTTTGAGCGCCAGGTTAATCTGGTTTTCAACTGTTTTGGGTTTAACTCCCATTTGTTCTGCAATTTCTTTATGTGTGAATCCTTTTTCGCGGCTTAACCTGTAAATTTGTTTTCTTTTTTCGGGCAGCTCATCTACCGCTTTATTTATTTCGGTTTCAAGGGTATTGTAATCCATTTGGTTTTCCTGAAAATTGGAATGTTTATTAAAATAATTTTCCAGGGACTTATGGAATTCCTTATCTTTTAACCTTGAACGCAATTGATCGATGATAAGATGATACGAAATTGAAAAAAGAAAAGATTTAAATGATTTGGATGAGTCGATTTTATTTCGTTTTTCCCATATTCTGAAAAAAGTTTCCTGAACGATTTCACAGGAATCTTCTTCATTTTTTAATAAAGAAAATGCAAATCGGAAAAGCTTATTGGAATACTGATGATAAAGAAAATCAAAGGCTTCAACATCGTTGTTCCTGAGTTTGAGGACACGTGTTTTTTCGTTTTTGTCAGGTATATCAGCCATTTGATTTTGATATTTCCGCTAAATTATGAAATATTTAAAAAGGACAATAAAAAAACCTGCTCCTTTACTTTGGAACAGGTTTCCTGAGCGTTTTCTATGTTTTAATATTATTTTCCGGGTCTTAGTTTTCTTACCGCAGCTCCGGCCTGCCATAATTCCGATTCGCGCATTTCCTTGAGTTCGGCATTCAGACTGGTTTTGTAATCGGTGCTGGATGTAGAATCCAAAACGCGTTTGGTTTCCGCGCCTGATTTTACGCTTTCATACAATTCGTTAAAAACAGGAAGCGTTGCTTCACGGAATTTATGCCTCCAGTCGAGAGCGCCGCGTTGTGCGGTGGCACTGCAGTTGGCGTACATCCAATCCATTCCGTTCTGGTCAACCAGGCGGATGAGGCTCTGGGTGAGTTCTTCCACGGTTTCGTTAAATGCTTCCGACGGACTGTGGCCATTATCGCGAAGTACTTTGTACTGGGCTTCAATTATTCCGGCCAGGGCACCCATCAGTACGCCGCGTTCGCCGGTAAGGTCGGAATATACTTCGTTTTCGAAAGTGGTGGGGAAGAGGTATCCCGAACCGATGGCTATTCCCAGTGCCAGGGCGCGTTCTTCTGCTTTTCCTGTAAAGTCCTGGAACACGGCGTAGCTGGAATTAATTCCGTTTCCGGCCAAAAAGTTGGTGCGAACACTGGCTCCTGAGCCTTTTGGCGCAACCAGGATTACATCAACGTTTTTCGGAGGAATAACGCCTGTCTGTTCTTTGTACGTAATGGAAAAACCATGCGAGAAATACAATGCATCGCCTTCGTTAAGGCAAGGCTCAAGTTTGGGCCAAATGATTCGTTGAGCAGCGTCGGATACCAGGTACTGAATTACCGTACCCTTTTTTGCAGCTTCTTCAACTGGGAAAAGCGTTTCTCCCGGCACAAAACCGTCGCGAACTGCTTTGTCCCAATCTTCTTTAAACTCGGGTGCCTGTCCAATAATGACATTAAACCCGTTATCTTTCATATTCAGCGCCTGGGCTGGCCCTTGTACGCCGTAGCCAATAATGGCAATGACTTCATCTTTTAATACTTCACGTGCTTTTTCTACTGAGAATTCTTCGCGGAGAACCACTTTTTCAGTTACTCCGCCAAAGTTAATTTGTGCCATAATTTTTTATTATTGTTATGAATTTTAATTTTCTTGCTAAACACAATGCAAATTTATTATTTATTATTCAGTTTTTGTGCTGAATTTTAATCCAGGCTTTCAAGCAATGCATCTCTTTCTTTTAAAAATTCGGAGAGGCGTTCAATGGGATCGCGTGTAAGCGCCACCCTGCCCGAACGTATAAACTGCATGACCTTAATTTTGTTCAATTCGTTAAACAGTTCCTGCGTTTCTTTCTTGTGACCTGTTTTTTCAATCACCGTATATTCCCTGGTAATTTCCAAAATACGAGCGCCTGAATTTCTAACTACCTTTTCGATGGTTTCATTTTCGTAAAGCGCTTCTGTAGGTACTTTGTATAAAGCAATTTCCTGGTAAATCATTTCTTCGTTGGTGTGGTAAAAAGCTTTTAATACGTCAATTATTTTTTCAATTTGACCCACAATTTTTATTACCTGTTCCTCTGTGGATTTTACCACAATGGTAAATTTGTAAACTCCGTGGATTGCCGATTCAGAAACGGTTAAACTTTCAATGTTTACTTTTCTGCGGGTAAAAACAATGGTAATTCTTGTAAGCAACCCAATGTGGTTTTCCGAATAAACCGATATGATATATTCTTTTTTCATTAGTATTCAATTTAATATTCAGTATAAAAAAAAATCATTGTTAATTTTTGGTGGCCGGTTCGAGCAATATTTCCGAAACCGAGGCTCCTGTGGGTACCATAGGAAATACATTGTCTTCTTTTTCAATTACGACTTCAAGCAAGTATGGACCGTCATGGTCAATCATTTTTTGAATTCCTTTTTCGAGGTCTTCACGAACTTCAACTTTGTGGCCTTCAATTCCAAATCCTTTTCCAATAGCTATAAAATCAGGATTTTGCAGTTCGGTAAACGAGTATCTTTTTTCGAAGAAAAGCTGTTGCCACTGGCGCACCATTCCAAGAAAATTGTTATTCAAAACGATTATTTTCACCGGCAGTTTATTTTGCACTATGGTTCCCAATTCCTGAATAGTCATTTGGAAACCACCATCGCCAATTACTGCAATTACGGTTCTTTCAGGAGCTCCCAACTGGGCGCCCATACTTGCGGGCAAACCAAATCCCATAGTACCCAAACCACCTGAAGTGACATTGCTGCGCGGTTGTCTGAATTTGAAATAGCGGGATGCAACCATCTGATGCTGGCCTACATCGGTAACCAGAATGGCTTCGTGGTTGGTTTTGTCTCCGGCAATTCGAATTACTTCACCCATGGTTAGTCCCGGTTTTTCAGGATACAATTCTTTATGGATAATTTTATCATTTTCAATTTTGTCACATGCTCTGAAACGGGCAAGCCAATCATCGTGCCGGTTTGGTTTAACGTTATCTGCAAGCATTTTCAGGGTTTTTTTTGCACTACCGAGTACAGCTACATCAGCCCGTTTAATTTTATTAATTTCCGATGGATCAATTTCGAGGTGAACAATTTTGGCATTGGGTGCATAAGCAGTAACTTTTCCGGTAACCCTGTCGTCGAAACGCATTCCAACGCCAATAATCAGGTCGGCTTCGTTTGTGAGCAGGTTTGGACCATAATTGCCATGCATTCCCAGCATTCCCACATTCAGCGGATGGTCGGTTGGCATGGCTGAAAGTCCTAAAAGGGTCCATGCAGCCGGAATACCGGTTTTTTCCACAAACGCTTTCAATTCTTCTTCTGCCTGTGCAATAATAACTCCCTGACCAAAAAGCAATAATGGTCTTTTAGCTTCATCGATAATTTCTGCTGCTTCTTTTACCTTAAACGGGTCAATCTGAGGTTCCGGAACATAACTTCTTATTTTTCGGCATTTTTGGTACTCGAATTCCAGTTCACCAAACTGGGCATCTTTGGTAATGTCGAGCAGAACTGGTCCTGGGCGGCCTGTTTGTGCAATATAAAACGCTTGTGCAATGGCTTCCGGAATTTCTTCGGGTGTAGTAATTTGAAAACTCCATTTGGTAACTGGCATTGAAATACCAAGTACATCCGATTCCTGGAATGCATCTGTTCCCAGCAGCGGCGAAGCCACCTGGCCGGTGATACATACCAGTGGCGTGGAATCAATCATGGCATCAGCAATGCCTGTAATCAGATTCGTAGCGCCAGGGCCGGAAGTGGCAAAACAAACGCCGGCTTTTCCGGTTACGCGTGCATAACCTTCGGCAGCATGCACTGCTCCCTGTTCGTGCCGGGTGAGGATGTGTTTTACATTTTTGTCATGATCATACAACGCATCGTAAATGGGCATAATCGCACCGCCCGGATAGCCGAAAATGGTATCAACTCCTTCTTCCAGCAAAGAAAGAATAACGGCTTGCGAACCTGAAATTTTTCTCTTTGTCATATTTTTTAGCTTTTAGATTTTACAAATAATTAATCAATTAAACGAACTGCTCCCATATCGGCTGAAGAAACCAGGCTGGCATAAGCTTTCAACGCTTTTGAAACCTCGCGTTTTCGTTCAGCCGGTTTAAAGGCATTTGCGCCTTTCGCTTCTTCGTCTTTCCTGCGCTTTGCCAGTTCATCATCTGAAACAACAAGGTTGATGGAGCGGTTTACAATATCGAATTCAATTTTATCATTGTTTTGAATAAGTCCAATTGCGCCACCGGCAGCTGCTTCGGGAGAAACATGGCCTACAGATAACCCCGATGTACCGCCGGAAAAACGTCCGTCGGTAATCAGGGCACAATATTTATCCAGTTGCATCGACTTCAGGTACGAAGTTGGGTAGAGCATCTCCTGCATACCTGGCCCGCCTTTTGGCCCCTCGTAACGAATGACAACCACATCGCCTTTTTGTACTTCATCTCCCAAAATTCCATTAACCGCATCATCTTGCGAATCGAAAACTTTGGCGGTACCGGTAAATTTGAAAATAGACGAATCTACACCGGCAGTTTTAACAATACACCCGTTTTCTGCAATATTTCCGTAAAGTATTGCCAACCCGCCATCTTTATTGTAAGCATATTCTGCACTTCTGATGCAACCGTTTTTACGATCAGTGTCCAGTTCGGTATAATAGTTTTCCTGCGAGGCAAGTCTTAAATTTCGTTTCCCGTTCCCGGGAGAAGAAAGAAAACGCTGCATGGCATCTGCCGAAAGATTGTTGTTCATAACATCATAAACTTCAATAGCTTTCTTTAACGTTCTGCCGTCAATCCTGTTCACCGATGTTTCCAAAAGGTTTGCCCGGTCAAGTTCAGCCATGATGGAAAGAATACCTCCGGCCCGGTTAACATCCTGAACATGGTAATGCGAACTGGGCGCAACTTTACAAAGGTTGGGCGTAATACGCGAAAGCCTGTCAATATCTTTCATGGTGAATTCCACG
>JAZBNQ010000125.1:0-10842 GCA_036350775.1 Mariniphaga sp. | reverse complement strand
TGACATCTCCCCTCAATGAGGGAGAAAAAGCGGAACCCCATGGCATAGCCCAGGGGGAATTATTAGATTAAAATAAATTGTAATCCATTACAAAATACCAATTCCCGGCTATACATCTTAATTAGGGTACATCGTTTTTGTTTCGTAATTTAGCCTCACTATTTTTTTCAATAAAAAAATGACGTGTAAAATTACAGCCAACGATATTGTTGTAAAAACCTGGAACCAACTGGTTGAAGAGGTTTACCATGATGCCTGGAAACCGCAGCTTGGCCGGTATCGCAGCGATTATGCGTTTCGCGGACTGTCGGACTGCACTTACCAGTTGAAAAACAGTTTTTTGCGGAATTGTGGGAACCATCCCGAACTGGAATATCATCTTTTGCGAAATTTCAGGAAATATGCGCGAACCAGCGAACCCCAGCTTACCAACACCCAGTTGCGCTCCCTGGTTCTGGCGCAGCACCACGGGCTAACTACACGGTTAATGGACTGGACGTATTCCCCTTTTGTGGCCATGCATTTTGCCACATCAAACACAGAAAAATTCGACACCGATGGCGTAATATGGAAAGTGGATTTTGTAAAAGTTAACCAGCTTATTCCTGAACCTCTGAGTGCATTGCTGAGCCTCGAAAAATGCAATGCCTTTACTGTAGAGATGCTGGAATCAGAATTTTTATCGCTTCAAAAATTCGATGAAAAAATTGGCCCAGGAAATGTATTGTTTTTCGAACCGCCTTCGCTCGATGAAAGAATCGTTAACCAGTTTGCTTTCTTTTCCATCATGACCAATCCTACTGCCATTCTAGACGATTGGCTTGTAAAACATCCTGGTTTATTCCGGAGAATTATCATACCGGCAGAATTGAAATGGGAAGTCCGCGACAAACTCGATCAGGCGAATATTACCGAACGCGTTTTGTTTCCGGGGCTCGACGGACTGGCAAGCTGGCTGAAACGCCATTATCAGCCAAAATTTACCGAAGAATAACTCCAAAAAATGAAACAATGAACGATCCCATCGGACGGGCAATTGCCGATTTTTTTGAAAATGGTGACGCGCCCGATATTGAAATTCAAACCAACTACACAGAAGGAGAACTGCTTTCACCGGCCTATTTTTTCAGAACAGAAAACGAAATGCCCGAGATTGATAAAGCAGCTCTGAAACTTTGCCGGGGAAAAGTGCTTGATGTTGGCGCCGCTGCCGGTTGTCATGCCCTTGTGCTTCAGGAAAAAGGACTGGAAGTAACTGCGTTGGAAAAATCGAAACTGGCCTCTGACGTGATGAAACAACGGGGAGTAAAAAAAGTTATTTGTACAGACGTTTTTCATTTTTTCGAAAAAGGATTCGACACTATTTTGCTGTTAATGAACGGGACCGGAATTGGTGGTACGCTCGAAGGATTAAAAAAATTATTGCTGCACCTAAAAAATTTGCTCAACCCAAACGGAAAGATTTTAATTGACTCATCTGATATTAGTTACCTTTTTGAAGAGGATGATGGCTCGGTTTGGGTTGATTTAACCAATGAGGATTACTTTGGAGAAATGCAATATGAACTCAAATATAAAAATGAAAGTTCGTGTTTTAACTGGCTGTTTGCCGATTTTAAAACACTAACAAAAATTTGTAAAGAAAATGGACTAACCTGCAAAAAGATAATGGAAGGAGAACATTACGAATATCTGGCACAACTGGCGGTTTCTGAAAAATAACTTTCTTTTCAATTTATAGTTACTTTTATACCAAAATTATTCAAACATAAATTATGGAAATTGCCGGATTTATTGGCCCACAGGAACTCATTATAGTTTTATTGGTTTCCTCCGTTATGTTTGTCTTACCCATAATTGCATTGGTTGATATTTTAAAAAATGAATTTGAAGGAAACTACCAGCTTATTTGGGTAATTGTAATTTTATTGTCGTGGTTTATCGGGGCAGTTCTCTATTATTTTATTGGCAGAAATCAAAAATTGAAAAAGTAATTTTCTGTGTTTTCAAAGAAAAAACAAATCCGTTTACCGAGAAAACCAGGCTGTTTACAGATAATTTTTCTCTGTTTATTTGAAATTTCATAAATTGCCTCTGATTTTATAATTCATTATACAGAAAACAGAAAATATTGAAAACATGAAAACAGTTGTTCTTTTTTCATCCATCTTTTTTCTTTTGGGACTAAAATTAGGTAATATCCTTAATCTTCCGGGAAAGGCTGATGCTGTAGATAAAATTATTACCAACAAAATTATCCAGTCAAAACCGATAAAAGCACTTCCTTTGTTTAATGATTCTGAAACCGAAACAGAAGAAAAAGAAAAAGAAGGAACAGAAAAACAGGAAACCACCACTCAATCGCAAACCGGGAATACAAACTGAATTCATTTTTGATTTTATTATCAACAAAAGGAATTCTTTTTTACAATTCGATTTTCGTATAATTTTTGTACTATTTTCATTTCCACCGGCACTTTTGTCAAAACCAACTTCTTTGGATTCCATTAATTGCTAATTTAGAGGCGAAATTAAAAAACAACAATTGGTTAAATGGATTGAAAAACAAACAACCTTAAACATTCTTTGTTGTTTTCCTTTAAAATAAATGGTCATGGAAAAGAAAAATTTAAATATGCATCGCCGGAATTTTGTCCGTGCACTATCATTGGGAACAGCTCATTTGTTATTTTCCAATTCGCTCTATGCCGGGCAATCGAGGTATGCAAGTTCAAATCCGTTGCAAAAAGTTAAACTGGGCAATTCAGGATTGGAAACTACACTTCTTGGAATTGGAACCGGTGTTCATGCCGGAAACCGGACTTCTTTTTTAACCCGGCAGGATAAAAATAAAAGCCTGGATTTGCTTTACCATGCTTACGATAAAGGCATTCGGTTTTTCGATTGTGCCGATTCTTATGGCACACATGGTATGGTAGCAGAAGCCATGAAAAAAATGGACCGTGAGGAAATTACACTTTCCTCAAAAATATGGGTGCGCGGAGGCGGAATTCCGGAACCGGAGCGCCCCGATGCCAACATTGTGGTTGACCGTTTTCGAAAAGAACTGAATACCGATTATATTGATTTGGTTCAGATTCACTGCATGGTGGAAGAAAACTGGACTGAAACCCAAAAAAGGCAAATGGACATTCTCGAAAACCTGAAAGCAAAAGGAATCATCAGAGCGCACGGTGTTTCGGTGCATTCGCTCGAAGCGATGGAAGATGCCGCAAACAGCCCATGGGTTGATGTAATTCACGTAAGAATTAATCCTTACGGAATTGCCATGGATAAACCGGAACCGGAAGAAGTAGTTAAGGTAATCAACCGGCTCCATAAAAACGGTAAAGGGGTGATTGGAATGAAACTGGTGGGCAACGGCCAACTGCGCGATCAAAGCGAAAAAATTGACCACGCCCTTCGGTTTGTATTGGGGCTTGAATCTGTAGATATGATGATTATTGGGTTCGAAGAAAACGATCAGATTGATAACTACCTGGCCCGCACAGAAACGGCACTCACCGAACTTCGCGGTTAATTTAAAACGAAAACTTTTTAAACTTTGAATTGAAGTGCACATTTCGTACTTTTCGGCAGCTAAATTTTAAAGTTGCCGAAATGAAAAAATTCGCGTTTTCAATCCTTTTGCTTTTAGTTTCCTTTTCTGTTTTTGCACAAGACCGGATAACCGGTCTCCCATTTGCAACCCGAAGCGAAGTAATTGCCCAAAATGGTATGGCCTGCACCAGTCAGCCGCTTGCCACTCAGGTTGCGCTCGATATTTTAAAATCAGGTGGAAATGCTATTGATGCGGCCATTGCAGCCAATGCCATGCTCGGTTTGGTGGAACCCACCGGCAACGGAATTGGTGGCGACCTTTTTGCTATTGTGTGGGATGCCAAAACCCAAAAACTTTACGGATTGAATGCCAGCGGACGATCGCCCTATGAACTCACAATCGAATATTTTAAAGAAAACGGTTATGAAAAAATTCCTTCGCACGGACCTCTTTCCGTTTCAGTTCCGGGCTGTGTTGACGGATGGTTTGAATTGCATAAAAAATTTGGTCAACTTCCAATGCAAGATATCCTCTCCCCCGCAATTGATTATGCACGAAACGGGTTTCCTGTTTCTGAGCTGATTGCGCATTACTGGCAAAGTAATTCACGAATCCTGCAAAAATACCCGGGTTTTAAAGAAATTTTTATGCCCGGCGGAAAAGCACCCGCCAAAGGTGAAATCTTTAAAAATCCTTTCCTGGCCAATACCCTGGAACAAATTGCAAATGAAGGCCGCGACGTTTTTTATAAAGGTGAAATGGCACAAAAAATGGTGGACTACCTGCGTGAACAGGGTGGTTTTTTTACGCTGAAAGATTTTGAAGATCACACTTCGGAATGGATTGAGCCGGTTTCTGCCAACTACCGAGGTTACGATGTATGGGAACTGCCACCCAACGGGCAGGGAATTGCTGCTTTGCAAATGCTGAATATTCTTGAAAATTACGACTTAGGTAACATGGGTTTTGGCTCTCCCGAATACATGCATTTGTTTATTGAAGCCAAAAAGCTGGCTTTTGAAGATCGGGCCAAATTTTACTCTGATCCCGATTTTAATGAATTGCCGGTAGAAAAACTTATCTCAAAAAGTTACGGAAAGGAACGGGCAAAACTGATAAATCTGAACCGTGCAGGCCGGAGCTATCCCGCCGGTGAACCAGACACCGACAATACCATCTATTTAACTACTGCGGATAAGGATGGAAATATGGTTTCACTCATTCAAAGCAATTTCAGGGGAATGGGTTCAGGAATGACTCCCGCAAAGCTGGGATTTGTTTTGCAGGACCGCGGAGAATTGTTTGCCCTGGAAGAAAGTCACATGAATGTTTACGAACCGCACAAACGCCCGTTTCATACCATCATCCCCGCATTTATTACCAAAGACGGAAAACCGTTTATCAGTTTTGGGGTTATGGGCGGCGACATGCAACCTCAGGGACATGTTCAGATAGTTTGTAATATCATCGATTTTGGTATGAATCTGCAGGAGGCAGGCGATGCTCCGCGAATGCAGCACACTGGCTCGAGCGAGCCTACCGGTGAAAAAATGACCGGTGGCGGCGAAGTTACGCTTGAAACCGGTTTTTCTTACCAAACCATTCGAAAGTTGATGGAAAAAGGTCACAAAATCGGTTATGCCAGAGGACCATATGGTGGTTATCAAGCCATTATGTGGGATGAAAAAAATAAGGTGTATTTCGGTGCGTCAGAATCGAGAAAAGACGGGCAGGCAGCAGGATTTTAAAAACCAGCGATTTTAAATGGTTTTAGTTTTCACTTTTTTTCATTTCTCTGTCGTATGAACATTTTAAGTGATGACTTATAAGAGATTCAACCTGATCTTCCGGCATCTCAGAAATATATTTCCAACGCTCTGTTACCGTTTTATTCCGGATAACTGTAAACGGACAGCTATCACACGGAGAATTAAGTGGGCAGGCGTTGGCAACTCCAAAAAGCCAGATTCTTTTTTCTTCTAAATTCACAAAAAAATTTTAATAAAAGAAAGAATACAAATGTATCCCTTTAAGTAACTTATACAAAAAACAAAGTTACTGATAGATTGGATAAAAAAACCTGAAAAGTTGTTTAAAATATTCCCATTAGTGAGGTTATAACTACTTACTTATGAATATTTTAGGAAATGTAAAGTTACATAGCTGTTAAAATTTCAGAGGTATTCCAGAATGGAATGGAAATTCCCGGTGAATTAGTTTCGACAAGAATTTCTGAAAAAGGTATTTTTTCAATTCACTTAGGAAATCTGAATTATCTTCATTACAATATTACTTTGTTTATTTTTTTGTATTTTGGAAAAAAATTTTAAACGCCATTCAATGAAAAATTTACATTGGAAATTCGGAAAGTATTATTCTACATTTAAAATTCCGGCTCTTTTTTTTGGAATCTTTTTTACCCTTTCGTGTTCCCTAGAACAACCCCAATCAATAACCGTCAATGGTCCCATTCCATCCGGAGGAATGGGAAAAACCCTGCATCATGAACATTTGCTGGTAGATTTTATTGGAGCCGATAGCACAGGATATCATCGCTGGAAAAAAGACAGTGTTGTGGCAAAGGTACTTCCCTATCTTTTGGAAATTAAGAAACTGGGATATAAAACCCTGGTGGAATGTACCCCGGCTTACCTTGGCCGTGACCCGGAACTGTTAAAAATACTTTCTGAAAAATCAGGAATCCAGCTCATTACCAATACCGGGTATTACAGTGCAGTTGGTGCCAAATTTCTTCCGCCACATGCTTTTACTGAATCTGCTGAAGCATTGGCGCAACGCTGGATTAAAGAATCAGAAAACGGAATTGAAGGAACAGATGTTTTTCCGGGATTTATTAAAATTGCAGTGGAAAGAAAATCGCTGGAACCCATCCATGAAAAAATTGTGCAAGCTGCCTGTATAACACACAAAGCTACGGGACTTACTATCATGTCGCACACCGGTCCTTCGATTCCGGCATTTGAACAACTCGAAATACTGAAAAAAAACGGAATTCATGCCTCAGCATTTATCTGGACTCACGCCCAAAATGAACCAGACATAAATAAACATATTGAAGCAGCCCAAAAAGGAGCCTGGATTGCCTTCGATAATTTTTCTGAAAAACAAGTAACCCGGTACGTGGAATTTGCCCAAAAAATGAAAAAGGAAGGATTGCTACCCAAGGTCCTTTTTTCGCATGATGCCGGCTGGTACAGACCTGGAGAACCTGGAGGAGGAGAATTTCGCGGGTTTACGGCAATCGAAAATTTGCTCATTCCTGCATTACGTGAAAATGGTCTGAGTCAGCAAGATATCCATCAACTATTTGAATTGAACCCGGCAGAAGCATTTCAGATAAAACAAAAACTCCTTTAAAACCGGTTTATCTGTAACTGCAAAAACATGAATTGCTTCAATTTTTTATGTTTTACAATATTTCTCCAAACAAGCACAACCCAATTTTCGTATATTGTAAGCGGAAGAAATAATATTAATTCATCCTAAAAAAATGAGATACAGAACAAATAACATTTTAGCACTTGTACCTCCCATTGCAGAAGGAGAAAACATTTTAAACCAGGGTTTGTTTATCAGGAAGTGCCTCGGCATGCGTCTTTTTATTTACCATATTATTAAAAAACCTGCTCTGTTTAAAAAAATTATTCTTCCAAAGCAGACCTTAATAAAAAGAAAGGATGCCTTAAATTCGCTTCAAAAATTTGTTTCCAATATTTCCCCAACTGAAGATTTGGAACACTTAACATACAGAATTAAATCAGGCTCTCCACTGCCGGTTTTGCTTAAACAATCGAAAAACGGAGGTTACGAGTTTATAATGGTTGATAAAGATAAAAACGGAAGCGGATTAGAAGCCGATGAATTCGATAAACTTATCAGCCTTTCCAGTTGCCCGGTAATGGCGCTCAATAATGGATATAAGATGAGTCCCGTTAAAAAAATTGTTATTCCCGTTGATATTTCGCAAACTACCAGGAAAAAACTTTTATGGGCTACCTACTTTGCAAAAAAATTTGGTGCCAAAATAACCATTGTATCTGCTTTGGGACTGAATATTGAAACCAAACAAAGTTTGGCCTGGCGAAATGCCGAAAAATTAAAACACATGCTTTCGCAACGCGGAATAGAAAGTGATGTGGAAATTTTAAAAGCAACGGGGCAGGAAAAATATACCATGATTTTAGAATATATTGAAAAGGAAAAGCCAGGACTGGTAATTATAAGAACACATCAGGAATCAAAATTATCCGGAGTACAAATTGGAAGCTTTGTTTCGGAAATAATTCATGGCTGCTCCATGCCGGTTTTTGCAGTAACCAAATTTATGCATCCTATGCCGGTGGATTTTGAACTGTAAAAGAAACATTTAAAATCCTTTTTCCCTCATAAGCTTATCCAGTTCTGTCCACTTTTTTCCTTTACTGAAAATGGCAGCCTCTTCAGGTTCCGCATTTTCAACTAAAACCTGGTGCATCCCCAACCGTTTTACCCGTTTTTTCAGAATAGCATGCTCTTTGTTTTCTTCAGCAACCATGCCGGCATACAACACATTAAACCAAATTTCAATTTCAAGAACATCATCTTTGTAATACCGGCTGAGCAATGCAATTAGTTTTAAAACATCAGCATTAATTTCAGCATTTGTGCGGTTGTAAATGGTTATAAAATCAGCATAAATTGCAAATGCACCATAAATTTCACCCAGCTTTTTAAGGCGGGAAAAATACTGAACATCAGCAGGAGCAAAACGTTCGCCATTGGCACGGGTAACAAAAACGCACCATTCATCGAATTTACCCCTGTCAAATTCTATAAATCCTCCGTGACTAAACTGATTGATTCTTTTTGGCATGTCAGTGTTTTTGAAAATGGAAATATAATGAATTTATACCTTCTGGAAAGAACCAAAAACTCATAATCCGATTTTAAAATTATGCTTCTTTTGAAAAGACTGAATTCTGTTCGATTACTATCTTCAAAATTCAACATTCAGGTTAACCTTATATGAAATATCCTCTATCTTCTTCAAAGGCACCATAATGGGAACGAAACATTTTTCGTATCTTTGAGCTGCATTTGGCAAATCAGTTCAACAAGCTGATTTTCTGACTAAAACAAGTAGGAGTTAAACAATAAAAAAACAACTTATCATGTTAATTAGCGACATTAAAGCAAGGGAAATTCTTGACTCACGCGGAAACCCGACCATTGAAGTGGAAGTACTGCTCGAAAGCGGTGCTTTTGGCCGGGCAGCCGTTCCATCCGGAGCATCAACCGGTGAAAACGAAGCACTGGAATTACGCGATGGCGACAAAAACCGGTACCTCGGTAAAGGCGTTTTGAAAGCCGTTGACAACGTAAACAACGTAATTGCCAAAGAATTGGTTGGCATGGACGGAACCGACCAGGTGGCCATCGATAATAAATTACTGGAACTGGATGGCACCAAAACCAAGTCGAAATTGGGCGCAAACGCTATGTTAGGTGTTTCGCTGGCTTGTGCCAAAGCTGCTGCCGAATTTGCCGGCCTGCCGCTTTACCGATACATTGGCGGAGCAAACGCAAAAACTTTACCCGTTCCTATGATGAACATCATCAATGGAGGTTCTCACTCCGATGCACCCATTGCTTTTCAGGAATTTATGATTCGCCCCATTGGCGCTTCTTCTTTCAGTGAAGGGTTGCGCATGGGTGCCGAAGTTTTTCATGCCTTGAAAAAAGTATTGCACGACCGCGGACTCAGCACCGCAGTGGGTGATGAAGGCGGCTTTGCACCTGCACTCGACGGCACCGAAGATGCCCTTAACAGCATCATTGAAGCTGTTAAGAAAGCCGGTTATAAACCCGGACGCGCTGAAGATGGCGGCGATGTTTCCATCGCTCTTGACTGTGCCGCTTCTGAATTTTACAGCGACGGAGTTTACGATTACAGTAAATTTGAAGGCGAAGGCGGCGCTAAACGCAATCAGGATGCACAGGCGGCTTACCTGGCTGAATTGGTTGATAAATTCCCGATTGACTCTATTGAAGACGGAATGGACGAAGGCGACTGGGATGGTTGGGTAAAATTGAATGCTGCTATTGGCGACAAATGCCAACTGGTGGGCGACGACTTGTTTGTTACCAATGTAGAATACTTAAAAAAAGGTATTGAACTTGCGGCAGCAAATTCTATTCTAATTAAAGTAAACCAGATTGGCACGCTTACCGAAACACTAGATGCCATAGAAATGGCCCACCGTGCCGGTTACACTTCAGTTACTTCGCACCGCTCGGGTGAAACCGAAGATTCTACAATTGCAGACATTGCGGTAGCTACCAACAGCGGTCAAATTAAAACCGGTTCATTGAGCCGTTCAGACCGCATGGCCAAATACAACCAGTTGCTTCGCATTGAAGAAGAACTGGGCGACAGCGCCATTTACGGATACAAAAAAGTGTACAGAAAATAATTTCAATTAAATAGACCAAAGGCCGTCTTTCGAAAGGAGGACGGCTTTTTTTATTGCTGCATGCTTTATATCCGGAACTTCCTTGCAAACCTGCATTTTCAATTTACTTTTGCAAAATAATATTCAACAGAAAAATTTTAGTGTTATGATTTCGTCAGTTATTGAATTTCTGGTTATGCTCAACCCTTTTGCACTTTTCCTTTACCTGGAACCGGTAAGAAAAGACCTCACATTCAAAAACTTTTCAAGAGTAATATTTAAAGCTACTCTTATTTCATTTTTCATCTCCCTGCTGTTTTTCTTTACCGGCGATCTGATATTCAGAAAAGTTTTCCATATAGATTTTGAATCGTTCAGAATATTTGGCGGAATCATTATTTTCTCATTTGCCTACTTTTTTATTGTAAAGGGACAAAAAGCACTTATAATTATTAAGGAAAATCTTGATGATTTGGCCTCTGAAATAGCGTTGCCATTTATGGTGGGAGCAGGCACCATTTCGTTGAGTATATTGCTTTCACAAAAACACTCATTTTTAATGGGTTCAATTTTGCTCGTATTTATTTTTGCCATTAACTTTCTGACATTAATTGTTTTAACCAAATTCCGGAACTCCATTGAAACCAAAAAACTAAAAACCGCTTTCGATAAAAATATGGAAGTTTTATTGCGCTTAAATGGCTTTTTCATTGGTGCAATTGGAATTAACATGATGCTTACGGGCATAAATAACATGTTTGTCCTGTAAAAAAAAGCCCTGCTGATTTCTTAAATATCAGCAAGGCTTTTATAAACTCAATATTTTAC
>JAZBNQ010000124.1:0-5717 GCA_036350775.1 Mariniphaga sp. | reverse complement strand
CTTTGCGAAATCAGCGGAGTTGCCGAATCCTTAAACGTTCGCCTGGCCGGGGCCGGCCATGTTGATGCCGGGGAACTGAAAGCCGATGATGTTACATTCACCATTGAAGGTGTGGGAACGGGAGTGGTTTATGCCGAAAAAACGTTGAATGCCACCATTAAAGGCGCCGGTAAAATCAGGTACCGCGGTAATCCGGATGTAACTGAAAAAATAGAAGGTTTGGGCGCGGTTAATCGCGAATAATCTGATAATTATCCAGAAGTAATTCCCGTTTGTTTTTATCGAATTTGGAAAATCCACGGTCAAATAGGGTATAAGGAATCTGAACCTGTGCTTTTTTCAGTGCTAAAATTTCAGTTCCGGTAATTTCTTCAATGGCAGCTTTTAAAAGCGGTTCCTGCTTGTCACCCAAAGGTATTCCCGAATAAATATCATCTTTAACCGAAATATCGGGAGCAAAACCATCTTTAAAATCGGTAATGCCCTGCGAGTTGGCATAGCGCAAAACAATTGGCTGAATACCCCAGTTTTCGAAATTTTTATAATCTGAAGGACTGTCGTAATAGCCATTTCCCCGCTCGTCTTTCAGAAAATCTTCAGGCTTAAAAGTAATCGAGGCCGTATATTTACCATAAGTAGATTCTCCAATGGTCGTTACATCCATGTATGGTTTCAGCCCCGTAATGGTAAGTTCCGATGCAGAAGCAGTTCCTCCGCCGGTGAGTACATACATTTTTTCGAGTCCCATTTTTACAGCGGTTGTATTACTGAAAGTTACTTTCAACTGGTTGGTTATATTCCGCGATTCCCAGTAACTTTGGTATTTGTCGTTCCACTGAAAGGTTACCAGTGTGGACCTGTTGTTAACGACACTTAAAGGTGCAACAGAACTGCAAAGGTATTGCGCTGCATCGGTACCGCCGCCCGGATTGTAACGCAGGTCAACAACCAAATCTGTAATTTGCTGTTCCCGGAAAAACCGGAAGGCATTGTCGAGGCTCGAATTGAAGTTGGAAATATATTGCGCGTAAAACAAATAGCCTATTCTATGGCCTTCGTGTTCAATAACATCGGCAATGAGCACCGGGTCCAGACTGAGTTTTCTTGCCGTCATGCTAACCGGGTTCGGATCGACTGAAATTCCATCTTCTCCCTGAATTCCTTTGGAAATTGTGAGTGAACTTGCATAAAGCAAATCGGTGTAATTTTCATCTGTAATATCCTGCCCGTTCATTAAAACAATAAAATCACCGCGTTTGAATCCGGCTTCAGCAGCGGGCGTGTTTGGATAAACAAATTCCACCACCGCAAAAATATCTCCGGTATTTCTAAACCGGCCAAAAGCCAGCGAATAGCCAAACGTTGTTTCCACTCCTTCGAAACTGCTTTCCAGCGCTTCAACATCCTCGGTTATAAACGACCATTTATCTTCAACATACAACAGTTTTTCGAAATATGCTTCAGAGTCAAATTCATACCGAATGTCAATGTCCGGTATTTCTTTATACCAAAGGTAAATATCCTCCATTACAAGGTTGATGAATTCATTTATTTTTTGAGTCAGTACCGGTGCCTGCTCCTTTTTAATTTCGGGTGGTTCAGGGTTGGGCAATGGCAATTCACTGCAACTGTTCAGGATTAAAAATGCAAGAAACAGCAACCCTGTAATTTTGATATAAATGTATTTTTTCATTTCCTTCTAAAAAACATATAAACGAATATTAATCCTGTTTTGTTGATTTATTCTCTTTCTCTTTCGGATATTCAATCCGAACATGGTAAATATTAATCAACTTATTTAATAACGTTTCTTTTATGATTGTAATATCCCGGAAGGTTAAATCTGATTGTTCAAGTTGCCGGTCACGGATTTTCTGATCGACCATTTTGTTGATGAGTTCATTCAGATTTTCCATGGTTTTTTCTTTCAGGCTGCGCGAAGCCGCTTCTATACCGTCAATAATCATTACAACCGCGGCTTCCTTTGTGCGTGGTAAAGGTCCCGGATAAATGAATGATTTTTCATCCACTTTTTCTTCGGGATTTTCTTCCTGGTGTTTCAGGTAAAAATATTGTGCTTTGGTTGTGCCATGGTGTGTGGCAATAAATTCAATAAGCGCTTCGGGCAGTTTGTGCCTGCGGGCCATTTTTACCCCGTTTATTACATGGTCGATTATTATTTCGGCGCTTTTTAAATGGTTCATTTTATCGTGCGGATTGATTCCCATGGCCTGATTTTCGATGAAAAATTCGGGCCGGGCAATTTTACCAATATCATGATAAAGCGAACCTGCCCGCACCAAAAAAGGATTTCCTCCAATTTTCAGAATAATTTCTTCGGCCAGGTTGGCAATTTGCATCGAATGCTGAAATGTTCCGGGAGCTTCCTCGGCCAGTTTGCGTAAAACCGGCTGGTTGGTATCCGATAGTTCAATAAGGGTTACATCGGAAACAAATCCGAATATTTTTTCGAAAATAAAAACCAGCGGATAAACGAGAAGAATCAGCACACTGCTCAATGCAAACCAGCGCATGGTTTTATAATCAATGGAAAGGAACGAGCCTTCGTAAATTAATTCGAGCGAAATATAAACCAGCGAGTAGGTCAGAAGCACCCAAATGGCAGCCATAATAAGGTGTCCGCGGCGGTGCATTTTATTCAGGCTGAAAACTGCAACAACCCCTGCTGTTACCTGGAGTAAAACAAACTCGTAGTTATTGGGCGCATAAAATCCGGTTAAAATGGTAGCAATGAGCAGGGTAAAAATGGCCGTGCGCGAATCGAAAAAAGTACGCACCACAATGGGAAAAATGGCAAAAGGAACCAGGTAAATATGCAGGTTGGGAAATGAATTGATAAGCAGGGTGAGAAAAACAACACTCACCAAAAACAGCAGCAAAAAGGAAAGTTTCCTGAACTGGTTTAAAATATCATAACGGTAAATGTATAAAAAGGTAAAAAGCAAAACCATAAAAACCACAATCAGCGTTCCTTTTCCAATGGAAATCAGGTAGCGGTTAATTCCTTCTCCCCGTTCCGATTCGTAACTTGCTTTTAACGATTCCAGCACCTGGAATTTCTCATCGTTTACTATCTCACCTTGCAGAATTATTCGTTCGCCGGTCTGCACCATTCCACGGGTGGAAGAAATGTTTCGTGTAATTTCTTCACGCTCTTTTTGTGTTGTATTTTCGTCGTATTCCAAATTGCCAACTATGTATTTTTCGGGTTGAAGGTTTAACAGAAATCCGGCCTGCCCCGGTTGTTCCTGAGCCAGTTCCCTTATTTTGCTGTTGAAAGTGTTGTAGGCTGTTTTTTCGGAATAAACTTTTTCTGTTTGAATCCGGGTAACTACATTCCCGGTCCTTTTTTTTAATTCGGTTTTTCCCGAGAGTTCGCTGTAGGAATCGGCAGTTCGTGGAAGAATTCCTGTGGAGTAAATGTTACGCAATTCGTTTTCAACCGCGGTAAGTATTTCCTGATTTTCTATTTGTGATGAATCTGCAAGCGCTTTCAAGTCAGTTTGTAACTGGTTTATTTTGGCTGCTGCAAGGGTAGTGTCGAACCTGAAATAAGGAACAACCGAACCCAGCAATTCTTCCTTTTCCTGTTCCAGTTCGCTTTCGGTTTTTAAAATGGCAAAATCGAACGGCGCCACCAGGTTTTCATGACTCCACGGAAATCCTTTCTGGTATTCGTATTTAAATTTTTGTTCCCCGGGCATGATTAGAAAAAGCAAAACAGCGGTTACCAGAAAGGCAAAAATCCAGTAAAAAGTCTGTGTATATTTTTTCAGGTTGCTAAAAAATTTGCTCATCGTTTTTCTTGTTTTATTTCGGCCGGCATTTTTTTTATTCACCGGTTATGGTTTACAAAAATCATAAATAAAAATTCATCTGCTTCAACACGCACTGTTTTTTTTATAGATTTGTGTTGAATGGCGCAAACAAAGCGCTTTTTCGTTTTTCGTAATAAAATTAAGAAAATATTTGGATGGACTACGGTATTTCCGGTTTAAGCCTTATTCCTGTAAGAAAAGAACCTTCTGAGAAAAGTGAAATGGTAACCCAGGTGCTGTTTGGCGAACATTTCGAAATTTTTGAGGAGATGGTTGGCTGGAGTCACGTCAGGTTGACATGGGATGGTTATGAAGGCTGGATTGACAGCAAAATGATTACTCCGCTGAATGCCCGCACGTTTAACCGGATTGAAAGCAAACCTTTTGCTGTTACAGGCGATATTATCAGTATTGTGCCGGTAACCGATGAGCAAAACATGATGCTGGTGGCCGGAAGCACGCTCCCTGTGTGGCGACCTTACCTGAAAGAATTTTCCATTGACCGCGAAAAATACAAAGCAGCCGGTGAGGTTTTTTACGGAAACCTGAAAAATAAACGGGAAGTGCTTATTACCCAGGCACTGAAATATTTTAATGCACCCTACCTGTGGGGCGGGCGTTCGCCGTTTGGCATCGACTGCAGCGGGTTTGCGCAGGTCATTTATAAAATGATTGGATTACGCATTCCACGCGATGCCAGCCAGCAGGTGAAACTGGGGAGGGCCCTGAGTTTCGTGGATGAAGCCGAACCCGGCGACCTGGCCTTTTTCGACGATGAAGAAGGAAACATTGTACACGTAGGCATCATCTGGAAACGCAACAAAATAATTCACGCATCGGGTAAAGTGCGCATCGACAATGTGGACCAGTTTGGAATTTTTAACATAGATTTGAAACGTTATACCCACAAAATGCGTGTAATGAAGAAAATAATCGATTCCAATGAAACAGGTTGAACTGCTCATATATATTCTCATTTTTGTGGCTGTAATTTTCCTGGTTATTAAATACTGGAAAACGGGCAGGAGAGGTTGAAGGATTGCAGGTTCACCCTGTGAAATCCTACGTCAGGAGAAGATTTCACCGGGGTTGCATGTTGCCCCAAAGTTCCGAACTTTGGAAAAACTTTACCTCCAAGCTTTTTTCAACGTTTTCGAAATATATCTCCAGTACTTTTTGTGAAATTTCGACCCTTCTTTTCCGATGATTTCGTGGTAAGTCATGGGTTCATCGTCGGGATTGAACTTTCGTTTTTCCCGGTTTTCATGCAGGGCAGGCACCTCGGGGTGAAACTGCACGGCAAAAACATGCGGATACCGGCTGTGGGCCAGGCCTTCCACAATTTTTCCGTCGGGCGAAACGGCCGTTACTTCCAATCCTTTGCCCAGCTTTTCGGCTGCCTGGTGATGACTGCTGCACACCTTCGGGACAGATTTTTTACCTGCTTTCACTTTTTGGGTAAAAAACGGGTGTTCCGTGAAATGTATCGTATGAAAGTTGATGCCCATCAGTTGCGGGTCGTCCGAAATGTTTTGCCAGTAGTTGCGGTGCAGGTTTTCTTTTTCCGTTTGCAAAGTTGTTTCATCGGTTGTGGCGCCGTAAATTTCGGAAGGAATATCCTGAATGAGTGTTCCGCCGGTGGCTACGTTCATGGTTTGCATGCCCAGGCAAAAACCGGTGATGAAATATTCAGGATTTGTTTCCAGAAAGGGGGTGAAACTTTCGTTTTGAAAACCTCCGAGCAAATGAAACAGGAATGTAGTTTCGAAATAATGCCGCTCTGCTTCGGTAACAGCAGATAAGGAATTTTCTTCGCCATAAACAGTTGGCGGAATGTCTGCCCCTCCAAAAAAGAAAATACCAACAGAGTTTTGAAAT
>JAZBNQ010000123.1:0-6849 GCA_036350775.1 Mariniphaga sp. | reverse complement strand
GTGCGGCTCATCCGTGGTGTTTTGCCCCACATGCGCTCCGGTGGCGGAGGTTCCATTTTAACGATTACATCACTTTCCGTAAAGGAGCCGATCAACGGTTTGCTGCTTTCCAACGTTTTCCGGTCGGGAGTGGTCAGCCTGGTGAAAAGTTTGGCCAATGAACTGGCCGGTGAAAATATCCGGGTGAACAATCTCATTCCCGGCCGCATTGACACCGACCGCGTAAAAGCGCTGGATAAAAACCTTTCAGAAAAACAGGGCGTTCCTGCCGAAAAAATAAAACAGCAACACGAATCTGCCATTCCGCTGGGCCGTTACGGAACCATTGTAGAGTTCGGAAAAGCCGGCGCATTTTTACTTTCTGATGCGGCATCATACATTACCGGTGCAAATCTGGTAGTTGATGGGGGATTACTGAAAGGAGTTTAACAAAAAAACCCGGAAGAATCTCCCGGGCTTATTTTTATTTCACCTAAAATAAATACAGTCTGTTATTTTACTTTTTCAACGATTGCTTTGAACGCTTCAGGCTGGTTCATGGCCAAATCGGCCAGTACTTTCCTGTTAATTTCAATATCGCTTTTCTTTAGCAATCCCATAAACTGCGAATACGACATCCCTTCCAAACGGGCTGCGGCGTTAATACGCTGAATCCACAACGCACGGAAATTGCGTTTTTTGGTTTTCCTGTCGCGGTAGGCATACTGTTGCCCTTTTTCCCATGTATTTTTAGCGACGGTCCAAACATTTTTACGCGCTCCGAAATAACCTTTCGTCCTTTTCAGAATTTTTTTCCTCCGGGCACGTGATGCTGCATGATTTACACTTCTTGGCATACTTTTTACTTTTTTGGTTACCGGCGGTCCCTTCCGCCAGTTGGCGGATAAAACACTTTAAAGCACAATAACCTGGTTAATTACTCTTTTTAATTTTTAAAAGGAAATTTAAAATGACTATTATTTCATAGCCAGCATTTGCTTCACGTTATCTTCATTGGTCTTATCAATGATAGCCCAATAGGTAAGATTCCGTTTACGCTTCGTGCTTTTTTTTGTCAAAATATGACTTTTATAGGCATGTTTCCTTTTAATTTTCCCTGTTCCGGTTAGCCTGAAACGTTTTTTGGCGCCGGAATTTGTTTTCATCTTTGGCATAATCCTACTTTGTTAAAATGTTATCAAAGAACTGTATTATTTCTTTTTAGGTGAAATCATCATTATCATTCGTTTACCTTCGAGTTTGGGCATTTGCTCCACGGTGCCCAAATCCTCGAGTTCGGTAGCCAACCTGAGCAACAGAATTTCTCCCTGCTCCTTAAACAAAATCGACCTTCCTTTAAAGAACACGTAGGCTTTTACTTTGGCTCCGTCCTTGAGGAACTTTTCAGCATGCCTCATTTTAAACTCGAAGTCGTGTTCGTCGGTTTGCGGCCCGAAACGTATTTCTTTTACAACTACTTTTACCGCCTTGGCTTTCATTTCCTTTTGTTTCTTTTTCTGATGATAAAGAAACTTGGAATAGTCGATTATTTTACATACCGGCGGATCGGCTTTCGGGGAAATTTCCACCAAATCCAATTCCAATTCATCGGCCATTTTTAAAGCCTCTCTTAATGGATAAACACCCTGGTTTTCGATGTTTTCTCCAACCAAACGTACCTGCGGTGAGGTAATGTTCCTGTTAATTCTGTGTTGCGGCGCTGTATCCCTTCTCATGAAAGGACGGCCTCCTCCTCTTCTCTTAATAGCTATAGTTAAATCCTCCTATTATTTAGTTAGTTATACAATCCGGATAATTGACCTCTAACTTCTTCTTCAACAAAACCGGCAAACTCGGCAATTTGTTTTACTCCAATATCTCCTTCTCCCTGGCGCCGAACCGAAACCGTTTCCGATTCCTGTTCCTTTTCACCAACAATCAGCAAATACGGTATTCTTTTCAATTCGTTGTCACGTATCTTTCTACCAATCTTTTCATTACGGTCGTCAACAACGGTGCGAATATCGGAATTATTTAGCAAACCTGAAACTTTTTCGGCATATTCATTATACTTTTCACTGATTGGTAAAACAACTGCCTGTTCAGGTGCAAGCCACAACGGGAATTTCCCGGCAGTATGTTCAATCAGCACAGCCACAAAACGTTCCATCGATCCGAACGGTGCCCGGTGAATCATTACTGGCCGGTGACGGTTATCATCGGCACCAATATATTCGAGTTCAAACCGCTCAGGCAGGTTGTAATCCACCTGAATGGTTCCAAGCTGCCAGCTTCGGCCAAGTGCGTCCTTAATCATAAAATCGAGCTTTGGACCGTAAAATGCAGCTTCACCTTTTTCAGTAATAGTATTCAGCCCTTTTTCTTCACAAGCCTCAATAATCGCCTGTTCGGCTTTGTCCCAGTTTTCAGCTGTTCCAATATATTTTTCCATGTTATTCGGATCTCTCAATGAAATCTGGGCGGTATAATCATTAAAACTCAATGCTTTGAAAATGATAAAAATAATATCGATTACTTTTTTGAATTCATCTTTCAACTGATCGGGGCGGCAGAAAATGTGTGCATCGTCTTGTGTAAAGCCACGCACGCGGGTCAGACCGTGCAACTCGCCGCTTTGTTCGTACCGGTAAACTGTTCCGAATTCGGCCATGCGAACGGGCAGGTCTTTATATGAATGTGGTTTTGCCTTGTAAATTTCGCAATGGTGCGGACAGTTCATCGGTTTCAGTAAATATTCTTCTCCCTCAGCGGGCGTTTTTATGGGCTGAAACGAATCTTTCCCGTATTTTTCGTAATGGCCCGAGGTTTTGTACAAGCTCACATTGCCAATATGGGGAGTGATTACCTGGTCATAACCGTACATTTTCTGCACTTTTTTCAGAAAATCTTCCAACTGCATGCGCAACTGGGCGCCTTTTGGTAACCAAAGCGGTAGCCCTTGTCCCACAGCCTCTGAAAATGCAAAAAGTTCCATCTCTTTGCCAATTTTGCGGTGGTCGCGTTTTTTGGCTTCCTCCAGCATCACCAGGTATTCTTCCAGCATTTTTTGTTTGGGAAAGGTAACTCCGTAAACGCGCGTGAGCATCTGGTTATTCTCGTTGCCCCTCCAATAGGCGCCGGCAATTGAAGTCAATTTTATGGCTTTAATATATCCGGTATTTGGCAAGTGTGGTCCACGGCACAGGTCGGTAAAATTTCCCTGGTTGTAAAGGGTAATCGTCCCGTCTTCCAGTTCGCCAATCAACTCCTGCTTCAGTTCATCATTTTTATCTGTGAACATTTGCATCGCATTGTTTTTGGAAATTTCTTTCCGCACGATGTCATTTTTCTGACGGGCCAGTTCCAGCATTTTCTGCTCAACTTTCTGCAAATCCTTTTCCGTAAGCTGTTCTCCGTTTGGCAGAGCCACATCGTAATAAAAACCAACATCAACAGTTGGTCCGATACCAAATTTGGTACCCGGGTAGAAATGTTCAATGGCTTCGGCCATAAGATGCGCCGATGAGTGCCAGAATGCTTCCTTTCCTTCGCGGTCGTCCCAAGTGTGAAGTTTTATTTCAGCGTCGGTATCAATTTTTCGGGTTAAATCCCATATTTCACCGTTCACTGAAACTGACAAAACATCTTTTGCCAAACGGGGTGAAATGGACTGCGCTATTTCCAGTCCGGAAACCGGTTCAGAAAACTCTCTCACACTTTTATCAGGAAGCGTAATATTAATCATACTTTTCATTCATTTTTTAAGAGGTGCAAAGATAATGATTCGTATATAAATACAACTTATTAAAAGGGGTAGTTTTCAGAATGATCAATTTAATACCCTTTTTACGAAAAACGCACCTTCGGTAATGCTGATATCGGGATAGCCGGCGGCTTTTATTAAACCGCTGAATGTGCCCTTAACACCAGTTTCTGTTAATTCTGAAATGGTTATCCTGGCATCGTAATCAGGCGTAACGCCAGAGCTGAAAACTGCTTCGGATTCTTTTTCTTTATGGGCGAAAAGTACTCCAACTGTTCCGTCAACAGAAACCGAATAACCGCTGTAGGTGCTTTCAGCAATCGGCGCCAGATTATACAACAACAATGAAAAATTGGAACTGGCATCGTTCCATCCACTGATTGTGGATACATGCTGATTTCCGCTTTGAGCAAAACTGGCGGCAAGACCCAGTTGATTTGTGTATTCCACAAGTGTTCCATTTGCTTTGAATCGCATAAAATACTCACCGGGGTCTTCATCTTTTGCACAACTTCCAAGTAAAAAAACTCCGGAAACAAGCACCAAAAGGGCCAAAATAAGTTTTACTGTCTTTTTCATGAATATTCAATTAATTAATGAATAAAAAGAATACCAGATAAAACAGGTTTTTATTCGATTTTGTTTAGCTCAATATCAGTTAATTATAACATTTAATATAATTTAGACTGTCAACTGAAACTGGGACTGCGACTATCAACTTGTTCAATGACTACTCCTGCCTTTTCGCCTCTTCCCAAATCTCATCCATTTCGGCAAGCGACATGTTGTGCAGGTTTTTTCCTTTCATAAGCGTTTGGCTTTCGAGGTGATTAAAACGTTTGATGAATTTCAGGTTGGTACGTTCCAGAGCGGCTTCCGGGTCAACTCCGTAAAGGCGGGCGGCATTTACCATGGCAAAAAACAGGTCGCCAAACTCAGCTTCAATTTTATCTTTGTCCACTTTATCGATTTCATGGCTTAGTTCATTCAGTTCTTCCTTCACTTTATCCCAAACCTGTTCTTTGTACTCCCAGTCGAAACCGACGCCACTTGCTTTTTCCTGGATGCGGTTTGCCTTTACCAATGCCGGCATGGCGGCAGGAACACCTTCAAGTACGCGTTTGTTTCCACCTTTTTCTTTCAGTTTCAGTGCTTCCCAGTTTTCTTCTACCTTTTTGGGCGAACCGTTAACATCCACATCGCCAAAAACATGCGGATGCCGGTAAATGAGTTTTTTGTTAATCCCATCCAGAACATCGCCCATATCAAAAGCCCCTTTTTCGGAGCCAATTTTGGCATAAAAAACAATGTGCAGCATCAAATCGCCCAGTTCTTTTTTTATCTCCAGCAAATCGTTTTTCAGAATTGCATCACCCAACTCATAGGTTTCTTCAATGGTTAGCTTTCTTAATGATTCCAGCGTCTGTTTCCTGTCCCACGGGCATTTTTCCCGCAGTTCGTCCATAATATCGAGTAACTCTTTAAATGCCTTTACTTTTCGTTCCATTATAGTAAAATTTAAACGAAATTAACCTTTCTGTAAAACTTCGGCCTGGTTTTCCTGTTTTAGTTATCCACAATTAAAATTAGATTTATTTTGTAATTTTGAACTGACATTAACAGATTAAAGAAATATATTGGAGAAAAAAATTCATTTGGAAGGAATTGACCCACTGGAATTTTTCGGGATAAACAACGTAAAAATGAACCTCATCAAATCGTTGTTTCCAAAAATAAATATCACCGCACGAGGTCATCTGCTTTACATTCAGGGAGAAGAAAAGGAGCTGAAAAACTTTGAAAAAAAATTTGCACAACTTCTTGATCACTATTACCAGTTTAACGTTTTAACAGAAGAAACCATTTTACAGATTTTTTCCATGGGATTTTCATCGATGGAAGAAAACGGAACTACTGAAAAAGACATAATCGTGTTTGGGAACAGTGGAAAGCCGGTGCGTGCCCGCACGCCTAACCAGAGGGTTCTGTTGGAAGAATGTGCAAAAAACGACCTGATTTTTGCCATTGGACCTGCAGGGACCGGAAAAACTTATACAGCTATTGCACTGGCGGTTCGCGCCCTGAAAAACCGGGAAATCAAAAAAATTATTCTGAGCCGCCCGGCAGTGGAAGCCGGTGAAAATTTGGGTTTTTTGCCTGGCGACCTGAAAGAAAAAATTGATCCGTACCTGCAACCATTATACGATGCTTTGCAGGATATGATTCCCCCCAAAAAGCTGGAAGATTTTATGAAAGAGGGTATTATTGAAATTGCGCCACTTGCCTTTATGCGCGGGCGAACGCTCAGCAATGCATTTGTAATTCTGGATGAAGCACAAAACACCACCATCAACCAGTTAAAAATGTTTTTAACACGTATGGGACTAAATGCCAAATTCATCATTACCGGCGATGTAACCCAAATCGACCTGCCCAGGCGCAGCAACTCGGGACTGATTTTCGCAATGAAGCTGCTTCAAAACATTGAATCCATTTCGGTTGTTCAATTCAATACCAACGACATTGTTCGCCACAGGCTGGTGCGTGATATTGTGGATGCCTACCAAAATTATTACGAGAAACAGGCAGAGGAAAAGGAGATTGAAAAGGAAAAGGCTGAGGCTATGGAAAAGAAAAAAAGGAAAAGGGAAAAAAATTGAAACCATTATAAAATAAAAAACAATGAGCAACGCATTAACAAAAACTGATTTTCAATTTCCGGGACAAAAAAGCGTATATCACGGCAAAGTACGCGATGTGTATAACATTAACAACGACTTGCTGGTGATGGTGGTATCTGATCGCATTTCGGCATTCGACGTAGTGCTTCCTGAAGGAATTCCATACAAGGGACAGGTGTTGAACCAGATTGCCGAAAAGTTTCTGGATGCCACCTCCGATATCGTCCCAAACTGGAAAATTGCTTCACCCGACCCAAACGTAACCGTGGGCCACATGTGTGAGCCTTACAAAGTTGAAATGGTTATTCGCGGTTACCTCACCGGCCATGCCTGGCGCGAATACAAAGCGGGAAAACGGTCGCTTTGCGGGATTGCAATGCCCGAAGGAATGAAGGAAAACCAAAAATTTGCCGAGCCCATTCTTAC
>JAZBNQ010000122.1:0-9674 GCA_036350775.1 Mariniphaga sp. | reverse complement strand
TTTTTGTAATTTTTATGGTGCTTACCATAATTGGATTGGGGCGCGAAGGAGCCCGGGTGGCAAAAACTCCCGTTTGGTCCGGCCCTTTTTTAAACAGCTTTTCGAATACCAGCTTTTTCCGGACATCCTGACTTTCTGTGAGATGAGCCCACCAAACAACCTGCAGGTGACTGAAACCTTTCAGTCCTTTTAATCCGGGAACAAATTCGTGGTTGAGGTGAATGAAAAAACCGTTTTCTTCTTTGTTTACGGTACCAATGGATTCGATATTCATTTTTATTATGACTTTAATTTACATTTCTGCACTTTCAATTTGTCTTTTCAGATGCCGGATAAACCGGGCTGCAGGGGCGCCGTCCACAATATCGTGATCGAAACTAAGTGTGAGGCATATGTGCTCATGGTTTTCCGGCTTGCCATTTGTTAAAACCGGCCGGTCAACAATTCCTCCGATGGTTACATTCAGGGTGTGTGTGGCTACCGGAATTCCCCAGCCGGCGCCTCTTCCGGCCATGCTGGCCGAGGTGACCATCACGGTACCTGCCCGTTTTTTCATCAGCCGGGGCGATTTGTCGAGCAGCCTGAAAATGAATTGCCGGATAAAACCGGGGATGGCCAGGAACAGCCGCACCGAACGAAAAACTTCAGATGACTGAACATCGTCCGCTTTTTCTTCCTTTAACTCTTGTGAAATTTCGGCTGCCGTTTTCCGGTTTGCAGCGCGAATAATCCTGGCCACCACTTCTTTGTTTCCCCCGATGTTTCGTTCAATCGTTGTGCTCACGTCCACATCGTCGAACAACACCATTTGGTTTTTCCGGTTCCGGCAGGCATGAATGTGTTTGTTTTGTTCAACTGCCTTAGCCACGCAATAAATAATATATCCGGTAAGCGAACAATAGTCTTTCGTTTCCCGGCGCAACTGCCGGATGGCTTTCCTCGCTTTTGAAATTTCCATTTCCACCAGGGTGTGAATCATGTTCTTTTTTCGTGCGGCACGCAAAACACCAATGGTTGCTTTTCGGATACGGGGGAAATGTTTTACTGTAAAAGTTTCTGCATTTTTAGCCATTAAACTCCAGTTTTTTATCCAGACATTCAAAGTTAATATTCTTATAGCTGAAAAAAAAGTGTTACAAATTCAACAAAATAAAGTCTTATTAAACCTGTATTGAAATTTTAAACAGATGCTGATTGAAATATTACGTTTGCTCAAAATAATATTGTTAATCAAGGCATAATTTTTGTTAAACAAAGAATTATTTTATGCAACTTGGAATCTGAAAATCGAAAATCATGAATAAAAAAGTCTTATTAACCATTGGTTTTGTCTTGATTATACTGGTGGCTGCATTTTTTCTCCTCACCCAGTCGAAAAGTGAAACCGTAAAAATTACAACCGAAGTAACCCGCGGACCGTTCGAAATGGTTGTTTATTCAAGCGGCCAACTGGAGGCACAAAACTCCGAAGATATTGTTGTGCCTGATAATCTTCGCGATCGCGATATCCGCATATACGAGATTAAAATTACCGATTTGGTGGAAGAGGGCACGGTTGTGGATTCCGGCGAATATGTGGCAACCCTCGATCAAAAAGCCGTTGAAGAGGCGCTCACCACTGCACGGGAAGAACTGGAACAGGCATATAATGAGCTTGAAGATGCCAAACTGGATTCCAACCTCACCTTAAGCAATGTGCGTGACCAGATTATTAATGCACGGGAAGAGGTGGAAGAAAAAAAGATTGTTCTGGATGAATCTGTGTATGAATCTCCGGCGGTAATTCGAAAGGCCGAAATGGATTTGGACAAAGCCAGGCGCAAGCTGGAACAGGAGATTCAGGGTTACGAATTAAAACAACGTCAGGCCGTTTCGCGCGTGGAACGGAAAAAAATTGAACTTCGTCAATTGGAGAGCCGTGTAAATAAACTCGACGATGTTTATCATTCACTGGTTATTACGGCGCCTAAAGCCGGAATGGTTATTTATGGCAAAGACAGAACCCGCGAAAAAATTAAGGTCGGTTCCACCGTTAGTCCCTGGATGCCTGTAATTGCCACGCTGCCCGATCTTTCATCTATGCTTTCCACAACGTTTGTAAACGAAATTGATATTTCAAAAGTAAAAACGGGCCAAAAGGTTTTGCTGGGAATTGATGCCCTGCCTGAGAAAGAACTGGAGGGCGAAGTGGTTTCGGTAGCTAACATCGGGCAGCCCATGCCTAAAAGCGATGCCAAGGTATTTGAAGTAAAAATCAGGGTGTTTGGTGATGTATCGGATTTAAAACCGGCCATGACCACCAGCAACCAAATCCAAACCGGTTTTTTTAACGACACGTTGTTTATTCCGGCAGAAGCTGTTTTTACCAACGACTCCATGCAGTTTGTTTACCTCGAAAACAGCGATGTGGTGAAACAGGTGGTAGATTTGGGCGACCAGAATGAAAACTATTTCCTGGTACATAAAGGATTAAGTGCCGGAGATTTGATTCTACTTACCGAACCTGCTGATCCTGAAGATATTTCCATCGAAGGAATGGATATTTACCAGGAAATTAAAGAACGACGATTGCGCGAAGAAGAAGAGGCCCGTAAAGCGCTTGAGGAACAGAAGAAACAACCCTTCAAACTGCAGAAAAAATCGGGCGGAAACTCAAGCAACATGATTATTATAGGATGAAAGCAATTATTCAACGTTACGGTCACGATATTTTAACCGGTATCGAATCAATTTTTGCCAACAAGGTAAAGTCGTTGCTCACAGCCCTTGGAATTATTTTCGGCGTAGCAGCCGTAATCAGTATGCTGGCTATTGGAAACGGAGCCCAGCAGGAAATTCTGGAACAAATAAAAATGGTTGGGGTGAACAACATTGTCATTTCTCCAGTTGCCGGATCAGATAGTGAAAACGACTCAAATTCAGACAGCGGGGAAGGCCCGCAGGTTAGTACCAAAAAATTTTCGAAAGGACTTACCCTGCTTGATGCCGATGCCATCGGAGAAATCATTCCCACCGTGGAACGGGTTAGCCCGGTTATATCTTTTAACTACTCTGCTATCCTCGACGGAAAAAGTAAACCCGTTGTTCTGGAAGGCATTAACAATCACTACTTCCGGCTGTTCAATATAAATTTGCAGGCAGGCAAAGAATTTACCGATGAGCAAATGGTCAAAGCATTTCCGGTTTGCGTGATTGGCGACAACATCAGGCAGGTGTTTTTCAACCAGGAGGATCCGATTGGCAAATACATCAAATGCGGCGAAGTGTGGCTACAGGTGGTTGGAGTGGTTGAACGCCGTGATTTTACTGCGTCAGCTTCCGATGAGCTGGGAATAAGCAGTACCGACAATAAAATATTTGTGCCTGCCAGAACAGTTAACATACGTTTCAGGAACCGGGCGCTTATACGGGCCGATGAAGTGGAAGCCCTGGCTGCCTCAGGCGGGGAAGGAGAAAATAATAATTCTGAAAACATAAACCAGCTGGATAAAATTATTGTTCAGGTAGCAGAAACCGAATACCTCAATTCCACGGCTGAAGTTATCCGAAAAATGCTGCTTCGACGGCATAATAACTTGTACGATTTTGAGGTAACCATACCCGAATTGTTACTAAAACAACAACAGCGAACAAAAAACATTTTCAATATTGTTTTGGGGGTCATTGCCGGCATATCGTTGCTGGTGGGCGGAATTGGAATTATGAACATTATGCTGGCGTCGGTAATGGAACGCATCCGCGAAATTGGAGTCAGGCAAGCTATTGGCGCGTCTCGCATCGATATCATTGTACAGTTTCTGTCCGAGTCGACCATCATCAGTGTAACCGGTGGTATAATCGGAATTTTACTGGGCGTGGCACTTTCAAAAATTATTACAATGGTATTCGATATTCAAACCATTATTTCAGCTTTTTCTATAATTATTTCGTTTGGTGTTTCGGTTATCGTTGGAATTACATTTGGGTATTTACCAGCCAAAAGAGCATCCGAACACGACCCGGTCAATTCACTACGCTATTAATTTAACCTCAATAAAGATGAAACGACTTATAATTTTTGCACTTGTATCTTGCTCTTTTATAACAACAAATTTTGGACAGGAAAAAAAGTACCTCTCCCTGAAAAATGTGATTGAAATTGCAGGAGAACAATCGCTCGATGCCTTCAGAAACGAAAATATGTATTTGTCCAGTTATTGGGAATACAGGTATTTTAAGGCCGACCGCCTGCCCAGTTTGTCGCTTCAAGCCACACCAATTGATTACAACCGGTCTATGCAGAAAGTGTATAATTACGACGAAAACCGCGATGAGTACAAACCGCGCGAAGATTTAAGTTCTGAACTGTCGCTTTATCTGAACCAGAACGTAGGATTAACCGGCGGCCAGATTTTTGCCCGTTCGGAGCTAAACCTGTCGCAAAAGCTGGGCGCTGATAAAATTTCTTCCTGGTCTTCCACTCCTTTTAGTGTAGGTTACTCGCAACCTTTGAGCGGTTACAACCGACTAAAGTGGACCGCCAAAATTGAACCGGTAAAATTTGAAAAAGCCAAAAAGAACTTTATCCAGTCGAAGGAGGAATTGGCCATTAAAGCTTCCCGTCTGTTTTTCGATTTGGTAGATGCCCAGATTGAGGTAAAAATTGCCGAAACCAACCTGGCCAATGCCGACACCCTTTTCAAAATAGGACAAGGGCGTTACCAGGTAGGAACCGTTACCCAGGACGAATTGCTTAATCTGGAACTCAGTTTTATGAATGCGAATCTTGCACTTACACAGTCGAATCTGGGCCTGGAGCGTGCTTTGGCAGAACTTAACTCTTTTTTAGGTTTCGATAAAAGTACCAAAGTTGAATGTATTGTACCCGATGAACTGCCCGGATTACAGATACCGGCTACAGAAGCAGTTGAACTGGCACTGGCCAACAATCCTGAAATGCTCGACCAGCAGCAACGACTCATTGAAGAAGACCGGAAAGTGAATCAGGCCAAAAGCGAAAACGGCATTACCGGCGATTTGTATGCACTTTATGGGTTGAACCAAAATGCCACTGATTTTAACCAGGTTTATCAGGATCCGCTCGACCGACAGCGCTTTCGGGTTGGCATCGACATTCCGATTTTAGACTGGGGCCGAAGAAAAGGACAACTGGCAATGGCACAGTCGAACCGCGAGGTGGTACGAATCAGTGTAAACCAGGAAAAAATGGATTTTGAACAGAATGTGATTATGAATGTGATGGAGTTTAACCTGCAGGCAAACCAGGTGCTGAACACGGCAAAAGCCGACACCATTGCCCAACTGGGTTACGATGTTACCCAGCAGCGTTTTCTCATAGGTAAAGTAGATGTTACCAAACTAAACCTTGCACGCAACGACCAGGAGCAGGCGCGCCGCGCATACATTCGTGCACTGAGAACCTACTGGAATTATTATTTTACCATCAGAAGGCTAACCCTTTTTGATTTTGAAAGAGGCATAACTCTTTCGGAAGACTTCGACGAGATTGTGAACAACTATTAAAAAAATTGGTATGAAGCTGAAACGAAAACCATTATTAATAATTATAAGTTTAGCTGCTGTAGCTGCTATGGTGGTTGTAATAGCCTTGTCATCAGGCCCCGGCGATAATCTGCATAAAGTTAAATCGGGGCCGTTCGAGCTTTCTCTCGAAGTGAAAGGTGAGATACAGGGGAAAAATGCGATTGTAATCAGTTTGCCAGATGAATTGAGCCAAAGAGATTTACGCATTTACCAACTGAAAATAAAAGACATGGTGGAAGAAGGGACTTCTGTAAAAACCGGCGACTGGGTGGCCACACTCGATGCTGCCCAAATAACCCAGCAAATACAAAATAATCAGCAGGATTTGGACCGACAGCGGGCCGAGTTGAATGATGCAAAAATCGATTCTTCCATACAGCTTACTGCATTAAGGGAAGAATTGGGCGAGTTTAAATACGACCTGGAATACAAAAAACTGGAATTGGAACAGGCACAGTATGAGTCACCTGCCTACCAGCGCAAAAAAAAGATGGAATACGATCAAACCGTTAGGCAAATGGAAAAAAAGCGGCGAGATTACCAACTGAAACAACTGGAACTGAAAATGAAAACCAACCGGATTAAAGAGCGGTTTGATAACCATTACAAAAGGGACTCGCTTTTAAAAAGGGCAATGGGCGCTGCCCGGGTTACCGCACCAAAAGACGGAATGGTAATGTATGCCAAACTTTGGAATGGAAGAAAATTGCGCGTTGGAGACGATATCAGCATTTGGATGCCTACCATTGCCACGCTGCCCGATTTATCCCAACCCGTTTCAGAAGCCTACATTCCGGAAATCGATATTACAAAAGTTGCTCTGGGCGACAGTGTTGATATTACCATTGATGCCCTTCCGGGTGATAAATTTAAAGGGGTTGTTTCGAATATTGCCAACGTTGGACAGGAGTTGTCCGGATTCGATATGAAAGTTTTTAAAATTATGATTGATCTTCAAGTGGAAGGAAAACCCATTAAACCGGCCATGACATCCAACAATAAAATTATTCTGGCTAAACTTCCCGATGTGGTTAAAATTCCGCGCAATTGCCTGTTCCAACAAAATGGAGATAGCTTTGTTTACCTGAATGACGGAAGCCAAACCTGGAAAAAAAATGTAATCCCCGGCCTGGAAAATGAAGAAGAAGTGGTAATTGAATCGGGACTTTCTCCCGGTGATTTGATTCTTAAATCACCTCCTGAAGAGTCGGAACTCATCGCATTTTGGCAGGAATAATCAAATCTGGAATAAAACTACTGAATCAGGCACCTAAACAATTAAACATTGTTCAATAAGCAATAAGGGGTCGCAATCCCTTGTTTAACAAATTCCGTTTAAATATATATGGTTGGTCGTTTGGAGTAAATTCAGGTATTCATTTCCGACTTTAAATGGAATTTTGAATTCTTTCCACCAGATCGCCATGGATTTCCGGTCGGGAAATTAACAGTTTATCGCCTGTTCCATCCCACGGATTGCCCTGCCAGTCGGAAAAAACAGCACCTGCTTCTGTAACAATAACAACGCCGGCAGCATAATCCCACAGTGAATCGCCCGAGCAGATAAACGCATCAGCCGAACCGGTTGCCAGGTAACAAAGTTCGAGCGCAGTTGTTCCGAATTTCAGGGTATCGAAAGAAACCGCAAGTTGTTTGGCCAACTGAATAAAATGATTCCGGTCGGTTTCGGAATAACTGTGGTTGAGGAAAATGCAACGTGTAAAACCTGGCTGCAACGCAGGGAGGGAAATTCTTTTGCCGTTTAAAAATGCACCGCCTCCTTTTTCTGCGCAGTATTCATTTTGCAAAATGGGATCGATAATCACACCGGCCAGAAAATCATTGCCTTCCATCAATCCGATGGAAACGGCAAAAAGCGGAATTCCCCGGGCAAAATTAGAGGTGCCGTCCAGAGGATCGACCACCCATTTTTTACCCGGTTCGTTACGAAGCAACCCACTTTCTTCGCTTAAAATGTTGTATGACGAATGTTTTTTCAGCACCTCGAAAATCGCCCGTTCGGCGGCCAAATCGGTATCGGTTACCAAACCTTGCGCTTCGCCTTTCACCCTGGCGTTTGACGAATCACCAAACCGTCGGCGGATAAGTTTTGCTGCTGCACGGGCAGCTTCAAGTGCAATGGATAAGTCAGAAGAGAAGTCGTGCATGGTTTAATATATTTTAAATCTCCGTTGCATTTTCCAGTAAATAGGCTTCGGCGTCCACATTCCACAACCCTTTGGTTTGGGCAACCAGCCTGGCCAGTTCGGCGTAAAACGGGTCGGTTTCCCCCTTTTCTTCAAAATCGGAAATGGCTACCAGCGGCAGGTTTTTGTGCGTGTAAATCAGTTTTTTTCCACCGGGAATGTTGGGCAGATTCAATGTAGTTTCAGCCACTGCATTCAGCCCGCCAATGTGCGTAATCAACCCTGCCGGGTCGAGACCCTGGCTCATAACTTCCAGCGCTTCCACCATGTCGTCGTTGTTTCCGCCCGATGTTCCGGTAATGTGTGTGTAGGCGTAGTGCACGTTGTAAAAATTGAGTCTGGCTGAAAAATTGGGATCGGACGGGCCTGCAAAAAAGTTGAGGCAGCCATCATGGGCCAAAATCGCATCGGCCTGCTCCACCACCGGGGCCACCGGCGCAAAAACAAACACATCATCGTAACCTCCGCCTGAAATTTTCTTCAGTTTTTCCACCGGATTTTCCACGTTTCCGGTATTCAGATAAACCAGTTCAATCCCGTTTTCTTTGGCCCAATCCACCGGAAAAATTTCAGCGGCTCGATCGAGACGACTCTGGTCGATATCGGTAATAACCAGCAGCGACGGTTTTCGGTCTTTTCGGCTAACCACATAATTGATGGCTGCCAGTCCCATGGGACCTACCCCGGCGAGGATAGCCATTTTACCACCCTGTTTTATTTCCATCTGGTGAATATAGGAACCCGGTTTGGTGTGATAATTGGCATGCATGGCGCCAATCACACAACTCAGCGGCTCTGCCAGCGATGCCGGATAAAACCCGGGGCCGTCGTATGCCAGCAAGCAGTTTTGTTCCAGCACATCTTTGGGGATGATAACGTAAGTTGCATCGCCACCAATGTATGGGTAGGAATAGCCGGGGGCGCTTAAAATTCCCATCGGACCATTTTCGTAATAAATGGCAGGTTGAATGGAATACTTCTGCCCGGCCCTGAACTTGTGCTGCCATTTGGAACCCACCTGCACAATTTCGCCGGCAAACTCATGCCCGATAATAATCGGTTTTTCATGCACATTATCCGGAACCCGTTTGTGGTCGGGGCCCTGTTTGGCAGCTTTGTAGCTCGACATGCAAATGCTGTCGGATACCACCTTGGCCAGAATTTCATCCTCATTAATTTCAGGAAGTTCGAACTCTTCAAGCCTTAAATCTTCCTTGCCGTATAAACGAACTGCTTTGGTGAAGCCTCCCTTAGTCCCTCCAAAGGAGGGAGATTGCTGAGTGCTACTTATATTTTTCATTTCTAAAATTTTTAATTTAAAATATCCAATATGGAATAAGAAATCAGAAAGTTTTTGTCCTACTCCATTCTTTTCTAACACTTTATTATTCGATATTCCTTATTCTTTATTTCTTATTTTTTTATTCTTCAAACTTAAAATTGTGTATTAACAATTTCAAATAATTCCTTTTCTCTTAGTCCCTTCCCTTTTGGGGAAGGGTTAGGGATGGGGCTTCTCTACTTTAACATATTTTGCCCTCCCGTCACCGGCACGGCCTGCCCTGTTTCGTATTGCTGGTCGATGACGTAAAAAATGGCTTTAGCCACATCGTTGGGTGTGCAGCCCCGTCCAGCCGGCACCTGTCCTTCGTAGAAGGCTTTTACGTCGGCAATGGTTTTGGCGCCTGGTACTTTTCCGGCATTCAGGTATTGTACAAACAATCCTTTTTCGGGATCGCTCCACAACGGCCCATCGAAATAATTGCCCGGGCAAATTGAATTCACTTTAATGTGGAAAGGCATGAGTTCCAGCGCAAATGACTGGGTGAGGCCAATTCCACCAAATTTTCCGCCGGCATAGGCAAAATTTTTATTGCTGCCCTTTAAACCCGATTTGGAATTGATTTGAATGATGTCCATGTA
>JAZBNQ010000121.1:0-16884 GCA_036350775.1 Mariniphaga sp. | reverse complement strand
AGATCTGCTCTGGCTGAAGCACTTCCAAAATGAGTAATGGCTTCAGAAAGGTCAGCCTTAATCTGAGTATAAACCTCCTGAACTGTATTACGCGGAAGTCCCTCGTAGGGAGGTTCGGTAGCAAGCATAATGGGTACACCCAGGTCGGAGGATGGATTTCCTATCATATACGCTTTTCCAAAAAACTGAACCAGTTGGAAATGTGCCCAGGCACGGTAAGCAAAAGCTTGTCCCAATATATTGTGCAAATCCTGAGACATTTGCATCTCTTCAGCAGCATTGATAATATTGTTAACCGACCCAATAATGTTGTAATAAAAAAACCAGGAATATTCCACATCAGATCGCGTGGCACTAGTATGCATAGTCCATTGTGCGCGAGCCCTGTGCCAACCATTACCCGCAGCAGAGTGCAAGGCATCACTGGCTCCGAATTCAGCAGTAGGTATCATAAACTGTTGGCCGGCATAAGCACTGATTAATCCGTTTTGTGCATACATAGCACGGTGAACACCGTTAATGGCCAGCATCATATTATCTGCCGAACCCAGGGCAATTTCGGTAGAAACCGCATCGGTAGGAACGGTTTGTAAAAAATCTTCACTGCATGAGCTAAAACCCAGTGCAAGTGCAAAGACGAGTGAAAATGTTAAAATTTTATATTTTGTCTTCATTGTAGTATATTTTTCTAATGATTAAAACTGTAAACTAAAACCTAAAATGATAGACCTGCTTGGGTTATAGGCAAATTCATCCTGCGTTCCGGAGAAGTTAAATGTAGGATTCATTCCTTTTCTTGCAGTAAACATATACAGGTTCTCACCGGTTAAGTAAACGCTGAGTTGTCCCATTCCCCAACTTTCCAAAAGCTGATTGGAGAAATCGTAGCTTAATGTTACATTCCTGACATTTAAATAATCAGAAGAAATCAGGAAATAATCAGATGTGGCATACAAACTGGTGTTAGAATTTTGCAACCTTGGAAATTCAGCGATATCGTTAGGATTCTTCCAGGAATTCAAAACGTCAGGATGGTATGATTCTCCGATAACTGAAGTAACCATGCCCTGGTAAACGCCATCAATCATTTGTCCGCCCAAAGAATAGGTTAACAGCGCACTTAAAGTGATTCCTTTAAAAGTAAATTCATTTCTGACAGATCCCTGTAATTTTGGGAATGCAGAAGCACCTACATATCCAAAACCAGCGTCATTGTGATTTTTGGTTAATACCGGATCCCCGTTTTCGTCATAAGACAATTGTGTACCTATTACTTCACCATCTTCATCTTCCACATCTTCCCAAACATGGAAACGGGTGGCGCCGTCTTCCGGATCAATATCGTAGAATTTACGCAGCCAGAAATCATAAATTGAACGACCTTCTGACCATCTTTTGGTTCCGCTTACAAATGGTTCCGGAATGGATGTGATTTCATTTTTAATTGTCGAACCCATAACATTCAGGTTCCATGAAAAATCCCTGCTGTTTACAATATATCCCTGCAGATTAATTTCCAGTCCGCTGTTTACCAAAGCTGCAATGTTTCTGGGTTGTTCCAGCAGCCCCATTGAAGTAGGCAGCGGCATGCTGTAAAGCAAATCATCCGATTTCCGGTTGTACCATTCAATGCTACCACTCATTCGGTTAAATAAAGCGAAATCCACTGCTGCATCAAAAGTTTTATTCACCTCCCAGGTTAATGCGGTATTTCCAACAGTTTCCCAACGAATACCCGGACTCTCGGCATTCGGATAAGTGCCGTAAAGGGCCTGATAGCCGTAAGAACCAATATTGTCGTTACCAACCTCTCCGTAAGAAGCCCTGATTTTGAGATCATCAACCCAGCTGTAAGAGCTCATAAACATCTCCTGGCTAACTCTCCAGCTTGCACCAACAGAATAAAAGTTACCCCAACGTACATCTTTATGGAAAGCTGAAGAACCATCTCTACGGTAAGAACCTTCGATGTAATATTTATTATCGTAGTTGTATTTCAACCTTGAAAAATAACCTTCTGTCGTTTTATCAGTAGAGTAACTGGTATTGGTTGAAGTATTAACAAAGTTGTTGAGCTCGTAAATACCACTTACAATAAACTGATTTTTAAAACCTCTTTGGTAAGTATAATTCCTTGAATAAGATTCATGTCCCAATAATGCGCTAAAATTATGAACTTCATTAAATGTCTTTTCATAATTAATTAGCTGGTTTAAGTTAACCGTTGTTCTTGTGTATCTTGATTCATCCATCCTTCCGGTTGGAGCACCATCGCCAATTTCGGCATTCTCAAAACCTTTGTACTGGTAATTCTGAATATCTACACCGGCATTAATTGTAGCTGTCAGCCCCTCCATTAATGTAAACCTGGCATAGGTTCTGTTGCCGAAATTGTTCCTTTTATAATCATCACTGTTCCAGTTCAACTCAGCAATGGCATTTCTTCCCTGGTTTATAGGCCTTGAATACGGACCACCGTCATCGTATTGTTTTTCGCCTGCTCCATCCAGAATATATTCGCCGTTTGCCTGGTCAACCAAAAAAACCGGGTAAATCGGAGGAGTCATTCTGGCGTTTCTCCATGGGTTGGCGTAAGTGGCTGAATTGGATGAACCAATATTGCTATTTATTAAAGAGGCATTTAAGTTCGTACCAATTTGCAACCAGTCTTTCACATCAAAATCAATATTCAAACGGGTATTAATACGTTCATAATCTGACTTAATAACATATCCTCTTTCGTCTAAATAACCAAGAGAATAAAAGTAGCTCGCTCTTTTACTGCCGCCACTCAGACTTAAATCATAGTTCTGCCTGTAACCTTGCTGTTTTGCTGCCTCGTACCAATCCAAATCAGGAAAACGAACCACTGCGTTTGGATTGATTTTACCATCGCTGCCTACAATCTGATCGTTAGGAATTCCAACAAAAGGATTATACCTTAACTGCGAAAAAATATTTTCGTAAGCATAGGCTCTGGAATCCTGAATGTTATCTGCATTACCCGACCAAAACCTTGACTGTGCAAAAGCTTCAGCCTGCAGTTCGTAGTAATCCTGGGCATTAACAGATTCGTAATAAGGAAGCGCCTGATTGATTATACCACCCTGAGCTTTTAAGGTAACTTTCAAACTTTCAGTACCTTTTGTACCTCCTTTGGTGGTGATAATAATTACACCATTTGCAGCACGCGATCCGTAAAGTGCAGTAGATGAAGCATCTTTCAACACGGTAATGGAAGATATATCACTTGGGTTAATACTTGAAATATTACCTTCGTATTGAATACCATCCAGGATGTAAAGCGGATCTGCCGATGTGTTTAAAGTTCCTACACCGCGGATGCGGATGGCAGGTGAGCTACCGGGCTGACCAGAGCCTGCTGTAGTTTGAATACCTGTGGTTGAACCCGTAAGAACCTGTGCAACAGAAGAAACAGAGCGTGACTCAATTTCTTTTTCTCCAATAACGGCAGCAGAACCCGTTAATGATTCACGTTTAGCAGTACCATAAGCAACCACCATAACCTCATCGAGGCCCAGAATGTCAGGCTCAAGAACTACGTTAATTTGGTTTCCTGAAATTGGCAACTCCCTGGCTTTCATCCCAACAAACGAGAACATTAAAGTCTCCGCATCGTTTGGGACGTCCAACTGGTAAACCCCATCAATGTTGGTAATAGTTCCCAGCGTAGTACCTTTTACCACAACCGAAACACCAGGTATCGGACTGTTGTCTTCAGAACTGGTTACAGTACCTGAAATACGACGTACCTGTGCTTCCAAAGTAAACATGGCAGTTAAAGCCATGCCCAAAAAGAAAAGCGCAATTTTTTTCATAATAATTTTTAATTGTTAATAACTCACTCAGTATTTTATGAGGGCCGAATATATAAAAAAAATTAAAAATTAACATTTTTCAACATTTTTTAGTTCTTTTATTGGTTTAAAATAATATTTGCTTATACTTTAAAAATAAATATTATGAAAATCTGCATAACTGTAATTTTAGTACTTATTCTTGTTCCAGGACTATTCTCCCAGAATCCAGTTAACGTTATTATTATTGGCGCACACCCCGACGACGCAGATATTCGCGCTGGCGGTACAGCCATAAAATATGCAAAAGCAGGTCACAATGTATTGTTTGTTTCTTTAACAAATGGCGATGCCGGACATCACGAAAAAGGAGGTGGCGCACTGGCCAGAATAAGACGGGCCGAAGCACAGGAAGCAGGAAAACGATTTGGCGTGAAATACATTGTTTTGGATAATCACGACGGTGAATTAATGCCAACACTTGAAACCCGCAAAGAGGTTATTCGTTTAATTCGCAGGTGGAATGCTGATATCGTGATGGGGCCCCGCCCGAACGACTACCACCCCGACCACCGCAATGCTGCTATTTTGGTTCAGGATGCAGCTTATATGGTCATTGTACCCAACGTGGCTTCCGATGTGCCTCCGCTGGAAAAAAATCCGGTGTTTTTATATGTAGAAGACCGTTTTCAAAAGCCATATCCGTTTGAGCCCGATATTGCCGTGGATATTTCAGAAGAATTCGACCAGAAAATTTATGGTATTGCCGCTCACGAATCGCAAATGTTTGAATGGCTGCCCTGGACCGGCGGGCGTCTCGACCAGGTGCCGGAAACCGAAGAAGCCCGGCTGAAATGGCTGGCCAACTGGCGCAGGCCTAATATTTCCGATGAAGTCAGAAATTCACTGAAAAAATGGTACGGCCCTGAAAAAGCAGCAAATATAAAAGTTGCCGAAGCATTTGAAATTTGTGAATACGGCAGAAGGCCTTCTGAAGAAGAAATCAGAAAACTGTTTCCGTTTTTTGAATAACCCGTTTTACTTTTCAAACTTCACCCAGTCAATCCCTGCCATGTTCCCGGGTTTGGCGTTTGAATCTGCTCCAACTATTTTTACAGATAAAATATGTTCTCCTTCAATAAGGGTTTGAGTTGCTAATTTAACCTGTTCTGTAATTACGCCATCTGCATGAAAACCATTAAAGCGGGGACCAACCGGAACGCCGTTCAGAAAAAATTGAATGATACCGTAATCGGGAGCTTTGGTAAGCTGTGCCGAAATGTTGTACCTGCCATCTTCACCCAAAATAAAACGGGCGAGCAGTTCATCACCGGTTTTGCCATATCGCCACCACAACTGGCTGTTCCCGCTCCATCCATAATTGCCGGATTGTGGCCCCGCGTCTCCCGAAGGCACCTGCATAACTTCCAGGTTTTCACCCTCAAGTATTCCATTTTCTTCCACAACCGGAGGATAAATATCTGAGCGTTCCAGCGCCACGGGATTTTGAACCGCTTTCACATCGGGCTTAACATTGGTTTCAAATCCGGGCAGAGCATACCAAAACGACGACATGGCAAAATTGACAGTGGTTTTTACCCAGTGCCACATTTCAATATTGGAACTTATTTCGCGCTGAAACGGAATGGCATCCAAAGTGCGGTAACGCATATTTACCGTCATTCCCGGGTGAAAATTACCTGCCCCTGTTGGTTGTGCAATAAACGGATGAGTAAACTTTTCGGGACGGCACCAGGCATACCCGTAATAATCTTCGGTGCCGGTTCCAATAAATGATGGAAATTCTTCCCCATCCACAAATATTTTCTCATCGCCTTCTCCCCACCACGCATCGGCTGTATTAAAAACGGTAAGCGCATCGCCCACATAAACACCCTGTCCTTTCAAATCCACATAATTCACATCGAAATGCCATTTATGATTTTCAAGTTCCGGATTGCTTGCCGTTTGAATCTGATAGTGCTCATGCCAGGCAGCGCCAAAGTACATGCTGTTCTTCTTCCATTTATAACTTTCCAAACCGGCAGATGCATCCACAGTAACAGCTTCATCTCCGTAGTTTGTAAATTCGATTTGCACCTTGTTTTTAAAAGGCATAAGCCAGAACGACTCCATTTTTCCATTCTCAGAAACTTTGGTGTACCATGTTTTTGAGGGGAAAATCTGGTAACCAGTGCCAAAAAAATCTCCAACCGGAATCCAGACGGTTTCTTCGCCGTCGAAAGAAATGGAAAGCACTGTGGAACGAAGGGCTTGGGGCAGGTCTTCACTTTCAAGTTTTGCAGTCAGATACGAAACAGCTTTTCCTGAGCCTTCAAAACCAAGCTTTAAAGATTCACCCGGCGCCAGATTTTGCTTTTCAGCAATATTGCTTTTTGTGAGTTCTGAAAAATCGGCCAGCAACAGTTGCCCGGTGGCTGAAATCAATTCCCGGTTTCGCTCAATTACATCCATACTAAAGCTTTCAACCTGAACTTCTTTTTCATAAGTACGATAACAAATATTGTAGTAAATACTGGGCATCCAGCGGTTATTTTCAAAACGAACGGCATCGCATTCGTAAGTTATTTTACATTGTTGATTGTACGGTATAGGCAGATACAAATTATGGCCACGCTGATGGTAATCGGTTTCGGGCGAAACAGAGGCAGCCAGCGGCTCAGAAGCCAGCATTTTGCCACTAAGCAATTCCATAATATCTCCTTCGATAATAGGTTCCGGCTGTTTGTCAATATAAATCCGCACTGTTCCGTCAGCGGCGCCCTGGCCGGCAAAAGTCATCCACCAGCGCACCACAGCGCCCGGTCCTTCGGCATCGAACAACACAAATTCGCGCCGCCCGTTGTTTTCTTCTTCGCGAATAAATTGCGTGTAATCATCGTTGGCAAACCAGCCAGGTTCATTTGGGGTTGTGCTTTTCCGGTCGTAACTGCTAAATTGTTTCAATGCGTAAGGATGTTCGGGAAGCCGGGTTAAAACTTCCCGGTTAGTCATTTTATTCAGCAAAAACTCCATGGAAATTTTTTTGTTTGAACATGCCGAAAAAAGAATGGAGACAATAATTGCAGCAAATAAAAACTGGTAACGCATTGGTTTATATTTTAAAATAACTGGCTGCAAGTTACAAACAAGCAATTAGAATAATAAAAATTTCTGCATTTTTGTGTACTTTGCGGCGTTCACAAAACTTAATCTAATTTGGACGTAATATGAGCAGATTCAAAATGCGCTTTTCCAACTTTACAGTAAAGTCAAAGCTGGCAGTTCTGATTTATATGTTTATTGCCTGCATTTTAATAATGGGTGCTGTCGCCAACTTCCTTTTCAAAACCAGCCAAACGGTAATTATCCTGGTAAGTGAACAAAGGGTTTTTGTAGATAATTTTAATGCCGGCATTGAATATTTTTATCAGTATGAATTATCGGATAACGAAGATGATTTAAATTCTTCAATCCGACATTTTAATAAGGCTCATAGCATAGCCTTTACCTTTTCTAAAATAGACAGCTTCTTACAGGCAATGCCAAAAGAAAAGTGGGTGCCCTTGTTTTATGAAATTTATAAAGAGGGAGCCAATTTCGATATACAAAAGGTGGAACAACTTGGCATCCAGGTTTACCAGTTCTTCAAAGTAAGTCCTGCCAGGGTAAAGCCTGTTCAAAAAACAGCAACCGATGCTTCCGATCTTACAGAAAATGTAATATTTAAAATAGAAAACTTCAAAAACAATAAATCAGATGATGCATTAGAGGAACTCAGTGTTGATTTTGAAAAAATGCGTGGAATATCGCAGGAGTTTTCTTCTGCCGTTTACACGTTGAACGGCTATATTAACCGTTTACTCGCCATCGTCATATCAATTATTGTATTGATTTTGGTTTCTGTCGGATCTTTCATTGCCATTAAAATTTCCCGTTCCATTTCCAATCCCATTAACCGACTGGCCGAAAATTTCAAAAAAATTGCAAAGGGAAATTTAAATTCATCGGTCAAAATCGATACTAAAAACGAAATTGGCGAGCTTTCAAAAGCATTTTCCGAAATTCAGGTTGGATTACAGGAGATAATTTCCTATTCGAAAAAAGTGGCAAAAGGAGATTACAGTTCGAAGCTAAAACCTAAATCGGAAGAAGATGAGCTGACCATTTCGCTCAACAAAATGGCTACCCGGCTCGAAGAAGTTAAAGTAAAAAACGATAAGGAAATCTGGCTTCAAAATGGATTAAACGATTTGGAAGATCAAATGCGCGGAAATTATACGGTCAGGGAATTGTCAAACCGGATTATTACCTGGCTAAGTCATTTTCTGAGAGCCGAAATGGGCGCGGTTTATGTTTTTGATGAAATTCCCGGACACCTTGAACTTACCGGCTCGGTTGGATTAAACTCTTCTGAAATTAAAGATATTATTAAACCGGGAGAGAGCCTGATTGGAAAGGCGGCTCTGCAGAAAGAACTTCTGGTTTTAAACACGAAAGACAGATTCCTGAAGGTTTACAGTGCCACCGGAGAAATTTCGCCGGAAAAAATATATTTTCTCCCGATGCATTATGAAAACCGGATTCAGGCAGTAATTGAATTGGCGCCGGTAAACGAGTTTTCGGAACTTAAAATTGAATTTTTGAAACTGGTAGCAGAAAAAATTTCGGTAAACCTCGGTGCTGCAGTTGCGCGGTTCAGGCATAAAGAACTTCTGGATAAAACCCTTGAGCAGGCTGAAGAAATAGTAGCCCGCGACGAAGAACTGAAAAAGGAACTGGATGAAAATATCCGAATCAGGGAAAATTTAATCCGGGAAACAGCCCTGCTCGATTCCATGCTAAAAACACTGCCCGACTTTGTTTACTTTAAAGACACCGAAAGCAAGTTCCTGCGCGTCAGCGAGTCGATGGTTCCGCTATTTGGCACAAAATCTTCCGCAGAAATTTTAGGTAAGTCCGATTTCGATTTTCATCCGCCCAAAGATGCCAAAAGATATTTCGATGAAGAGCAGGAAATAATTAAAAAAGGGGAAGGATTTGTTGATACAATCAGGCAGGGAATTGACGAAAATGGCGAGGAACTCTGGACCTCGGTTACCAAACTTCCCATGTTTGATAAAAACGGTAAATGCTTGGGTACGTTTGGCATTTCCAAAGATATTACTGACATCAAAAAACTGGAAATTGAAGTAAGACGCAGAAATGAACAATTAAGTGCCCAACAGGAAGAACTGCAGGCTGTGAACGACCAGTTGAAACAACAACAGGAAGAACTAAGAACAAAACATGAAGAACTGAAAGCCCAGGAAGAAGAGCTGAGAGTGGCAAATGAAGAATTAAAGTCGCAGGAAGAAGAATTAAGGGTGGCAAATGAAGAACTGGCTGAACAAACCAAAATTCTATCGGAAAGCGAAAAAAACCTGAATGCCCAGCAGGAAAGACTGCACGAAATGAACCAGGAACTGAAAATGGCCAGCCAGTACAAATCGGAATTCCTGGCCAACATGTCGCACGAACTGCGAACCCCGCTTAACAGTCTGCTCATCCTTTCGAAATTATTAAGTGAAAACAAAAAAGGTAACCTGAATGAGGAACAATTAAAATCTGCCAGTATCATTTACAAAAGCGGCAAGGATCTGCTCGACCTGATAAACGAAATTCTCGATTTGTCGAAAATTGAGGCCGGAAAAATGACTTATAATTTCGATGAGGTAACCACAGAAGAAATAAAATTGGAAATTTTGCACAGCTTTAAACCAGTGGCTGATAATAAAGGCTTAACTTTTGAAGTGAACCAATCTGAAAGGTTTCCCAAAGTTGTTTTCTCTGATAAACAGCGTCTGATGCAAATTATTAAAAACCTGCTGTCCAACGCATTCAAATTTACATCTACAGGCAGCGTAAAAGTAAATTTGGGAATTACTCCTGAATCGGTAAATTTGCAAAATCCTGATTTAAAACCTGAAAACACCTTTTTTATTGCCGTTGAAGACTCAGGTGTAGGCATTCCCCGGAGTAAAGTCATTGACATTTTCGAAGCTTTTCAACAGGCCGATGGAAGTATTTCACGAAAGTATGGTGGAACCGGTCTCGGACTCTCCATCTCCAAGCAACTTACCCGTGTTTTGGGTGGTGAAATTCATGTGGAAAGCACCGAGGGAAAAGGTTCGGTTTTTACTGTTTACCTTCCCCTCGACAGCAACCTGGTTGGCATCGGGCACAAAAACCTGGCTGACGAAAAAGCGGCTTCTAAACACAATATAAAATCTAAAATTCAAAATGAGCGGGTGATTGCTCAGCAGGAACAAAAAAGTGAAGAACTCCCCGTTTTTATTGAAGACGACAGGAATTCAACAGTTCAACGGTTGTTGGTTTTAATCATTCACCAGGAAAAAGAAAAAGCCCTAAAACTACTGGAACTTTGCCATAAAAGAAACTTTAATGCTTTGGTGGCTTCCGGTATCAAAGAAGGGATTAAACTGGCAGCAAATTTTTCGCCCGATGCTGTCATTGTATCTGATAACCTCAGCGATTCGGAAGATTTGAAAAAGCTGGGCGAAAACAAATTTACCAGCAGGCTTCCGCTGCACTTCGTTTCACGAATTGAAGACTCCACGCTCAACGAAATTGAGGAGCTAACCACACCTGAATCTGAAAAATTCTCTGATATTTCAAAAAACCTTGAAAACAATTCATTTACAGACTACAAGCAAATCCTGGTGGTAGAAGACGATCCGATCACGCGCGAAGCCATTCATTTGCTGTTTAAGAATAAGGACCTTGTTTTACACGAGGCCAAAACCGGCAAACAGGCATACGAAATGATTACCACCAAACCGTTCGATTGCATCATACTCGATTTAGGGCTGCCCGATTTCTCCGGCAATGAACTCCTGCGAAAACTTAAAGCCGAAAATGTACCCATCCCCAATGTAATTATACATACGGCGAGGGAACTTTCGGGAAAGGAGCTGCGCGAACTGCAAAAGTTTTCTGATTCAATCGTAATAAAAGGGCTAAAGTCGGATGAACGACTTATGGATGAAGTGACGCTGTTTTTGCACCAGGTAGCCAACAAAGTGCCCAAAGCACAAATGGTTGCGCGAGATTTTTCAGAGGAAAATACGTTTAAAGGCAAAAAAGTTCTGGTGGTTGACGATGATATCCGGAATGTATTTGCAATTGCGCAAATTCTCGAAGAACGGGAAATTGAAGTACTGGAAGCAGAAAACGGTGCCATAGCGCTGGATATTCTTAAAAGCAATCCGAATATCAACCTCGTTCTTATGGATATTATGATGCCGGTTATGGATGGGTACGAAACAATGAAAATCATAAGAAGTACGCCCGGCACAGAAAACATTCCCATCATTACACTTTCGGCAAAAGCGATGAAGGAGGATTATCAGAAGGCCATCGACAACGGAGCCAACGATTACATATCAAAACCGGTGGATGTACAAAAATTGTTATCATTGTTAAAAATCTGGCTGTATAAATAAAATCTATGGGAAAACCGAAAATACTTATAGTTGACGACCGTATTGAAAACCTGGTAAGCCTTGAAATGCTGCTCAGCGATTTTGACGTAACATTTGTAAGAGCAACCTCGGGAATGGAAGCGCTTCGCGAAACACAAAAAGAAGAATTTGCCATGGCCATTCTCGATGTGCAGATGCCTGGCATGGACGGTTATGAAACCTTGTCGCTCATGCGCAAAAGAAAAAGATCAATGTTCCTGCCTGTTATTTTCGTTTCGGCCATTCACCAAAGCGAACTGCACATTATTAAAGGAATTGAAACCGGCGCGGTGGATTTTATTCCCAAACCAATTATACCCGAAATTTTGATTGGGAAAGTGAAAATCTTCCTTGAACTTTATGCCCGCCAGCAGGAATTGAAAAACCTGTTAAAAAAGCTGGAAGAAAACAACAAAGAGCTGGAAATTCAAAAAATTAAGGCTGAAAAAGCCACCCAGGCCAAATCTATTTTTCTCGCCAATATGTCGCACGAAATACGGACACCGCTTAATGGTGTAATCGGTATTTCAAAAATTCTTGAAGAAACAGAACTGAAGCCCGAACAGAAAAACCTGGTTGAAATTATTTCCTCTTCGGGAGAAAACCTGCTGAATATTATTAATGACATTCTCGATTTTTCAAAAATAGAAGCGGGCCAGATCCACATTGAAAAGATTGAATTCAAACTTACCCAGTTGATTAATACCGTTGTAAAGTTGATGGAGTTCAGGGCCAAAACAAAAGGAATCGAACTTTTGGTAAACATTGATGAGTCAATTCCTGATCTTTTGATTGGCGACCCTTACAGGTTAAACCAAATTCTGATTAACCTGGTAAACAATGCCATCAAATTCACCGGGAAAGGAAGTGTAAGAATTCATATCTTGCTTTTAAACAAAAGCAAAGACAAAACTGAACTTCTTTTTAAAATAATTGATACCGGCATTGGCATTTCAAAAGAAAAACAACAAAAATTGTTTAAAGAATTTTCGCAAACCGACGAATCGACGGAACGAGAATACGGTGGAACCGGCCTTGGGCTTGCCATTTGCAAAAACCTGGTTTTTCTGATGGGAGGTGAAATTGACGTAAACAGCCAACCTGGCAAAGGTTCAGAGTTTTGGTTTAAATTGAATTTCGGATACAATTCGGTCAATCAGAACACGATAGAAGAATCCGAAACGGAAATTCCTGAAAACACAAAAATTTTATACGCTGAAGATAATCCGGTCAATCAACGTGTCACTCAGGCTTTTTTGGCGAAAATGGGAATCTCGTGCGATGTTGCCGGGGACGGAAAAATAGCATTCGAAATGTTTAAAAAGAACCGCTACGACCTGATTATGATGGATATGCAAATGCCGGAACTGGACGGGATAAGTTCAACTGTTAAAATAAGGGAATACGAAAAAAACAAAGGTGCTGAAAAACCCGTATTTATTGTTGCGGTTACAGCAAATAACTTTTCAGAAGACAAACAAAAATGTTTCGATGCAGGCATGAATGAATTTATAACCAAACCGTTTAAAATGACCCAACTAAGGAAAATAATTGAAAATGCTTTCAGATAAAACAAACAATACACTGGTAAGCCAGGAAGTAATCGACACCAAAGACATTGAAATGGACTTACTGCTTCAGGCTATTTTTTTGAAATACGGCTACGATTTCAGAAATTACAGCAAAGCGCACCTGAAAAGGAGAATCAATCAGCGTTTGCAGTTAAACGAATTCCATACCATTTCTGAATTGCAAAACAGAGTGCTTTGGGATAAAACTTTTTTTCGCACTTTTTTGCAAGACCTGTCCATTAACGTTACAGAAATGTTTCGCGATCCGGAATTTTATCTGGCATTCCGAAAGAGAGTGGTTTCCGACTTAAAAACTTATGCCCGCTTAAAAGTTTGGCACGCAGGCTGTTCCACAGGAGAAGAAGTATATTCACTGGCCATTTTGCTCAAGGAAGAAGACCTTTTGACGCGAACACAGATTTATGCTACCGATTTTAACAAGAACGTACTTGAAACGGCCAAGTTGGGAATATATCCGAAAAAAGATATGGAACTATTTGCAAAAAATTACATTGAAGCTGGCGGAAAAGGTAAGTTATCAGATTACTACACTTCGAAATACGGCTCAGTATTGTTCGACAAATCACTTTCGAAAAACATTGTTTTTGCCGACCACAACCTGGTAACCGACGGTGTTTTTGCAGAAGTAAACCTCATCTTCTGCCGTAATGTTCTCATCTATTTCGATAAGTTTTTGCAAAACAAAGTCCTTGGGCTTTTTAACGAAAGCCTTACTAAACGTGGAATTCTCTGCCTTGGAACCAAAGAAAGTCTCCGGTTTTCAGACTTTGAAAACAATTATTCGCTGGTAGATAAAAAAATGAAGATTTATAAAAAACTCCAAATTACGGAATCATGAAAGCGGTTGTTATTGGTGCATCTTACGGAGGAATGGAAGCCATCCGGAATTTACTGGTAAAACTGCCACCCGATTTTAATTTACCTGTAATTGTGGTGTTACATATCGGCAGCAATAAAATAAGCGCTTACCTTTCGCAACTGAATCATAAACTAAAAGCTACCGTTAAAGAAGCCGAAGAAAAAGAATCTATTCGCCAAAATACGGTCTATTTTGCACCTCCAAATTATCATCTGCAAATCGAATCAGATTATTACTTCAGCCTGTCAACCGATTCAAAAATCAATTTTTCCCGGCCTTCCATCGATGTGCTTTTTGAAACTGCTGCATGGGCCTTTAAAAACAATTTAATTGGAATTTTGCTCACCGGATCGAACAACGACGGGGCAAACGGATTGCTCACGATTAAAGAATACAGTGGGATAACCATGGTGGAAAATCCTGAAACTGCTTTTGCCAAAACCATGCCCTGCTCGGCCATTGAATTGTTTAATCCCGATTATGTTCTTGGTTTGGATGAAATGGCTGAAAAAGTTGCAGAGTTGTGCTGTAAAAAATGACTTCAGAAATTAGAGTTTTAAGCGGATTCCGATTTTTGAAAGCAGCGCCGCAAAACCAATCATGGCAAATGCCCAGACCACCGAACCGGCAATCACCAGTAACGAACTATCCAGATGCTTGTAAAACAGCAACGGAAAACCGGTCATCCACACGGTAAAATAAATGAGATCGGGTGCCAGGTAAGTGGTCAGCGAGTTTTGTCCGGCCGGTTTAAAAACAGCGCTCCAGCGGGTTTTTCCCCACACATCCAAAACGAGAAAAAGCAACACAAACAGCAACATGCTGATTCCGGTGCAAATCAAACCCCAACTGGGCGTAGCCTTTATTTTCGATATGATGAACCAGTTGCGCAACACAAATCCGGAAAACAACATTAAAATACCGATCAACGTGCCGGTGGCGGCAAAACTTTTCCAATGTTCTGAACCTGTTTTCCGAAGTATTAAACTAAAAAACAATCCGGAAATGACCAGCAGCGGAGTGTTTCCGCCAATAAGCACACCGAAAACCGGCTGTAAAAAATTGAGAAACGAAAGCATTCCCAGTTGCGAAAAAATGTTGAGCGCAAGAAAAAGCAGCCAGAATAAACTGGTTTTTAAAAGATTTTCTTTGGCCGCCAAATAAACCAGCGCCGTGGCAAAATAGCCCCAGCCAATCAATCCCAAAATTCCCCACCAACCGGTAATCAGCCAGCCAGGATTTTCCGGAGTTCCGCTTCTGAAAATAAAAACCAAAACAATCAATCCTGCAACTCCCAATCCTTTTAGTATAAAAACGAGTTTTCGGGGAACATTTTTATAAAGGTTCCAAACCAGGAAAACCGAAATGTACATCAGGATGGCCCAAAGATTTTTATTCATGCCCGTTAGCTCGGGATTTACCCGCGAAACATTCAGCATTAACACGCCGATTATAAGCAAACTAATTGTCCGGGTAAAAATATGGAAAACCACCTGCCTGGTGGAGTCCCCTTTTTTAAAACGGCTTTGCACGGCAAACGGCACGGCCATGCCCACCATAAACAAGAAACCGGGGAAAACCCAGTCGGCCAGCCCCAAGCCATCAAATCCGGCTTCAGTATGTCCCAGCCACCAGGGTACATTTTTCATGTTCAAATCATTCACAAAAAGCATCAGAAACAGGGTGAGCCCCCGCATAATGTCGATGGTGAGAATTCGCTTCACAATATTTGGATAATTTTGATTTGAGGTGAATATATGAAAAACTACCCAAGTTTCTCCTTAAAGAAATCAATCGTGCGTTGCCAGGCCAGTTTTGCAGCGGCTTCATCAAACCTGGGCGTGGTGTCGTTGTGAAATCCGTGATTTGTTGCGGGATAGAAATACGCTTTATAATCCTTGTTGTGCTTTTTCAACGCTTCTTCGTAGGCAGGCCAGCCGGCATTCACACGGGTATCGAGTTCGGCAAAATGCAGCAGTAATGGAGCTTTAATTGCCGGCACATCGTCTGCATCGGGTTGTCCGCCGTAGAACGGAACGGCTGCCAGCAATTCCGGTACGCGCACAGCCATCATATTGGAAATCCAGCCACCAAAACAGAAGCCAACCACACCCACTTTTCCGTTACATTCGGGGTGTGACTTGAGGTAGTAAAAAGCAGCGATAAAATCCTCCAGCATTTCATTCCGGTCGCGTTTAGACTGCAAAGCGCGCCCGTCATCATCATTACCCGGATATCCACCCAGCGGGGTAAGCGCATCGGGTGCCAGCGAAAGAAAACCTTCCAGCCCGGCACGGCGGCCTACGTCTGCGATATGTGGATTCAGTCCCCGGTTTTCGTGCACCACAATCACACCCGGCAACTTTTTGTTATTGTTTACCGGCCTCGAGAGTTGTCCCTTGATTTTTCCACCTCCCTGGGGCGAATCGTATTCCACAAATTCCGTATTCAACCGTGGATCATCTGCTTTCACCTGGATTTTGTCCTGGTAGTTGGGCATGATAAAACTCATCAGGGAAGAAACTGTCAGTCCGCCAACGGCATACACTGAAAGCTTTTCCATAAACTGACGGCGGTCAAGCCGGTTGTGCGCATAATCGTCATATAAGTCGAATACTTCTTGTTTGATGTCCTCTTTTTTCAATTTTTCCATAGTACTAAATTTTTATATTTAACTGAAAAAGAGAGGAATTTGTTCAAAACTGGTAGTTCCAGATTGAATAATACCTGGTTTCTGAAAAAAATCAGAACACTTTTCCCGAAAAATTGAAGTCTTGAAATGAAAAACAGTCAGGGATAAGTGTAATTCACAATTGTTATTTTGACTTTCCCGATATTATCGGATTCAGAAGGACAAAGCAGGTTGTGAATTTTCAAACAAACTGAGTTGTGTATCCATTGCTTTTTTACGTTTGAGGGCAGAGTCGGATAGCAGCATTCGTTTCAGGTTTTCGGGTGGGAGGTCAATTTTAAGACTGGCGGGTAGTTCGTTGGTTTTGATGAAATATTTCGCTCGTTTGAGCACCACGCCGATTTTTTTCAGGTGGTAAAAGGTGAGTTTACGGTGTCGCCTCGCCTGAATAATGCGTTGT
>JAZBNQ010000120.1:0-9157 GCA_036350775.1 Mariniphaga sp. | reverse complement strand
GCATTGCCAAAAATAAAGGCAGTTGCCACACGGGTTTTAAAATCCTCACTGATAGTCACATGAACATTTTCTTCCTCCACCGATTCGACAACTCCTTCTCCTTTCACCATAAAATACCATGTTTTGGCGATGCCCAGTTTCTTCCCGAAATTTTCAAGAGCCTGTTGAGGTTCGTTTTCCAGCATTTCAATTAGCAGATTTATTTCAGGAGCATTTTCAATAACCGTCGGTAATTTGTTTATGAAGAATTCGCGTGCGTATGCTGTTGCATCAAAAACTTCAGTCTTGCTGTTTGATCTGACTTCCTCAAGCTTTCTGATGTCGAGCGAGAGAAACAGAATGAGCAGAGCGGCAAGTGTCCACAGACTGTATTTTATCGGTTTTCGCATATCGGTTAGTTTTTGGGTAGATATTCTTCCACGTTTTCCGGGGTGATTAAAATGACTTCCACCGGCGTTTTGCTGCTGAAATCGCGTTTGCCGTTGAGGTACTGATGCGCCAAATCCGCCGATGTTCGTGACATGAGCACGGGAAACTGCATAACGGTGGCTTCAATTTTTCCGTCGGCAATACCTTGAATTGCATCGGCAGCGCCATCAAATCCAAATACTTTCACTTCATCGGCTTTTCCTGCAGCCAACACTGCCTGGTAGGCGCCCATTGCCATCGCATCGTTTCCGCAGAACACTGCATCGATGTCGGGATTTGCCTGCATCATGGTTTCCATTACATCCATTGCTTTGTTGCGGTCGAAATCGGCGCTCTGCTGCGCTACCATTTTTAGTTCCGGGAATTCATCCACCACACTGTGAAATCCGTTCGAGCGGTTCCAGGTGTTGTTGTCGCCAACCAGACCAAGTATTTCCGCGTAATTCCCTTTTTTATTCATCTTCCGCACAAAATACTGCCCCAGTTTCACACAGCCGGTGAAATTGTCGGAAAGCAATTGAGTAACTGCAGCATCACGCGAGTTGATTTCGCGATCCATGCAAAAAGTGGGAATTCCCGCATTTTTGGCCCGTTTTACATTCAATACCGAACCATCGGCGTCGGTCGGATTAAAAAGAATGGCATCGTAACCCATGGCGATGATGTTGTCGAAATGTTCGGCCTCTTTGGCTGAATTGTTTTGCGAATCAAAAATGGTTGCTTCATATCCCAGTTCGCGCGCGCGTCCTGCTGCCGATTCGCCCAGAACCACAAACCATGGATTGTTCAGTGTGGAAATGACCACGGCCATTTTTTTATATTCATTGTCTTTGTGCTGGTTTCTACAACCCGAAAATCCGGTGAAAACCAACAGAGTTAAAAAGAAATAAATAACCTGTTTCATCATTTAACTTTTCAGTAAATTTTTCGCAGTTTTAAAAAGTTCTTGCCCCGAAATTCCATAATGATCGAAAATTTCCACCTGCGAACCGGAATACGTAACTTCATCAGGAATCCCGACAATTTTAAACGGGACTGAAATGTTTTGTTGCATCAACACGGCTGCGCAGGCTTCGCCCAGGCCACCGTGTATGCTGTGTTCTTCCACCGTAATAACCGCCTTGCATTTTTTTGACGCTTTTATCAGTGCCTCTTCATCCAGCGGTTTTATAGAATGCATGCTGAGGACTTCCGCAGAAAGTCCTTTTTCCCCGAGCAATTTTGCTGCTTCAAATGCCGGCGCTACAGTTTCGCCGCAGGCAATAAAAGCCACATCAGTGCCTTCGCAAATCGTACGGGCTTTCCCAATTTCAAATTCATTTATTCCCGGAAGTTGCGGCATCGCTTTTTTCCCAAATTTAAGAAATACCGGCTTTTCTGATTTCGAAGCTGCAATTACCGCCTGTTCGGCTTCAAAATTATCGGCGGGAACAACAATGTCGATGTTCGGAATTGCCCGCAGAACAGCCACGTCGTGTGTGGAATGGTGCGTGGAACCGAGCGCGCCGTAACTCACTCCGGCACTTATTCCCACCAAAACCACCGGCATATCGGAATAGGCCACATCATTTTTAATCTGCTCCAGCGAACGGGCGGTCAGAAAACAGGCAGGCGAAACGGCAAACACTTTTTTTCCTGCCGATGCCAGCCCGGCTGAAACGCCAACCAGGTTTTGTTCGGCAATGCCCACTTCCACAATCTGCTCCGGGAATTTTTCACCGAAAGCTACAAGTTTACCTGAGCCGCGGGAATCGCTGGTGGCTGCAAGAATGTTTGGATTATTTTCTAAAAGCCGGGTCAGTGTTTCAGCGAATATTTCAAGGTTTGCTTTACCTGTAATTAAATTTTCCAATGTATTTAATTTTTTACAACATTTGTTTTGTGGTTCAATAAAATTTCAAGTTCGTGATTCAGTTCATTCAAAGCCAATTGATATTGCTTGTCAGATGGAACTCCGTGGTGCCATTTCTTTTCATTTTCCATAAAACTTATGCCTTTTCCTTTTACTGTATTTGCAATAATTAATGTTGGTTTTCCAGATTGCAGGGGAATGGAATTCAATGTTTTTCTTAATTGCGGAATGTTATTTCCATCCGTTTCCTGAACCTCCCAGCCAAATGCCCTGAATTTTTCATCGATGGGATAAGGGCTGCAAACTATGCGATTTGGGCCGGTTATCTGCAAAGCATTATGGTCAAGAATGGCCACCAGATTGTCCAGTTTGTAATGGGCTGCCATCATGGCTGCTTCCCAGTTGGAGCCTTCGGCGAGCTCGCCATCGCCAAGCAAGGTGTAAACCCTGTATGGCGCCTTGTCCATTTTTCCTGCCAGCGCAATCCCTGCGCTGATGGAAAGTCCGTGCCCAAGGGCGCCGGTGTTAAATTCAATGCCATTCACTTTTCGGGTAGGGTGGCCAACATATGCTGATCCGGCTTTGCAAAGCGTTTCCAAATCGCTTTCCGGGAAAAAACCTTTGTCGGCCAACACCACATAAAGCGCCTCCACCGAATGCCCTTTGCTTTGAATGTACCGATCGCGGTTATTGTCTGGAAAATTTTCCGACGAAACATTCAGCACATCGTTGTAAAGGACATTCAGAATATCTGTACACGACAGGCTTCCTCCGGTATGCCCGGCATTGGCCAGTTTAATGTATTTCAGAATCTTCAACCGGTATTGTACCGATTTAATCTGAAGTTCTATATCTGAATATTTCTGCATTTCATTATTTTATTCAAATTTCTTCGCGCCATTGTGACTTCCTGCCCACGCCCTCTGCCCTCTGCTCTCTGCCCTTTGCTCTCTGCTCTCTGCTCTCTGCTCACTCATGTTTGTACAATTCCCAGCCCAGGTAATTTCCGATTGCCTCTTCCAGAATTCCCGCAACGTGTCCGCGTACCATTCCCACATGATGTTCGAACCCGTTTTTACACATGTAGTTCATGAGTTTCTGCAGGTTTGGTATTTCGCATACTGCAATTCCGCCGTCCATTCCGTAAGGATCATCGGTGATAACGCCTTCTCCCAGGTACGATTTTATTTTTCCCTTTGTATCGTCGGTTGAAATTCTGAAATAGGTCATTTTTCCCGGTGCCACTTTGCCTTTTACAGCTCCAAACGTATCTTCCTGACCGAGAACAGTACCGAGAATATCGAGGCTGCCGATTTCAATTTCGTTTTCGAAGAACGATTTCGGGTAATTGCTGCAGTGCGTGCATACCAATTTATTACGGTCTTTGCCATAATTGTTGTTCCAGTCGAGCAGGGCAGAAGGTTTTTGGGCTGCCAGCGCCAGGGCATACATTCCGATTGTTCCGGCCACATCAACCTCGCAGGCCGATGGCATCAGCTTTTCACCCATCATGCTCATGGTCACACAGGCGGCACATCCGTAATTTTTCTCAATCGATTCCCAGCATTGCAAAGCCGAAATATCGATGTCGTTTTCTTCAATCCAGTTTTCCACTGCCATTCCAAACCGCGCCTGACGGCTAATTTGTCCTTTGTGCAGGATATTGCAGGCGCCGTAATTCTGAATCGCCTCCACCTTCTCTTTCACTTCCGGTGCATTTTCATCGATCTTTTCTGCTGCAGCAATGATTTCCGACATATCAACAGGGACAACCGTTATATCATGCTGCTGAAGAATTTTTTCGCTGAAACGCATGGTCTGGAATCCGATTGGCCGCGTTCCGATGGCTCCGACCCGCAATCCTTTCATCCCTTTTATTACGCGACAGACTGCGGCAAATCTGTAAACATCCTGCTCAAATTCCTTGTCTTCCAGGCTGTAAGTATGATAGGTAGTATTGGTGAACTTTATTCCATACTGATAAAGATTGTTGCAAACCGACAACTTTCCGCAAAATGCATCGCGGCGACTTTTTACATCTACTTTGTCGTTGTCGTCGTCGCATGCCTGAACCAGCACAGGAACGTTCAAATCCGACATTTTAATCGTATTCACCACGCCCAGTTCATCACCGAAATTGGGAAGGATGACGATTATTCCGTCAATTTTATCTGCGTTCTGCTTAAAATAGTTGGCACATTTCACCGCATCTTCATATCCTTCTATGTTTCCGGTAGGGGTTTCCGATTGGGGAAGAATTACATATTCAAAACCCATTTGAGTCAGCTTTTCCAATGCTTTCTTTCGCGCTTCAACTGCCAGTTTGAAATTGAAGATATTCCGGGTGGCGATTATTATTCCGAATGAAATTTTTAATTTATTCATTTTTTTTGTTTTAAGATTTCAATAGTGATTGTGCCACTGCTTTTTTCCAGCCAGCATATAATTTGTCAACTACTTCCGGTTTCATTTTTGGTTGAAATGTTTTATCCGGTTTTCTTAGTGATTTTAAATCATCCAAATCTTTCCAAAATCCAAAAGCCAGGCCTGCCAGAAACGTGGCACCCAGCGCTGAAACCTCTTCAATATCCGAACGTTTTACTTTCCCCTGTAACATATCCGACTGGAACTGCATCAAAAAATCGTTTCGTGTCGGACCACCATCAACGCTCAACGCTGTAAGTTTTACTTCGCCGGAATGACTCATTAAATCCACCAAATCTTTCACCTGGTAGGCTATACTTTCCAGTGCAGCCCGCACTATATGTGCTTTTGTTGCATTGCGGCTCATTCCAACAATGACTGCCCGGGCTTCGTTTTCCCAGTAGGGCGCGCCCAAACCCACAAATGCAGGCACCAGGTAAACTCCGTTGTTTCCATCTACTGACGTTGCCAGTTTTTCGGTTTCTGAAGCATCATGAATCAGTTGCAGTTCATTTTTTAACCAGTTGATGGTATCTCCCGTGCAGTGGATGTTCCCTTCAAAAACATAATCAATTTGTTTTCTAAACCCAAAACCGATGGAAGTTACCAATCCATTGGGAGGAGGCAGCGGGTTTTTTCCAATATTTACCATTACCGACGAACCGGTTCCGTATGTTGCCTTTCCCATACCAGATTCAAAACACTGCTGGCCAAAAAACGCTCCGTGCGAATCGCCAATCAATCCGGATATCGGCAGCGGTTCATCAAAAATTACTTTAGGATTGGTAAAACCGAAAATCTCATCGCTGTACTTTACCTTGGGAAACATAGTTTCATTCAACTCAAAAATACGGGTCAGTTCCTCGTCCCATTTAAGTTTATGAATATTGAAAAGCATAGTGCGGCAGGCGTTGGAATAATCAGTGGCATGTACTTTACCGCCGGTTAATTTCCAGAGCAACCAGCTGTCCATTGTTCCCAAAAGCAATTCACGTTGTGCAGCTTTCCCTGGAAGGCCTTCCACGTTTTTCATTAACCAGCGCAGTTTGCTGGCGGAAAAATAGGGATCGATGATCAATCCGGTTTTTTCCATTATGGTTTTGGCGAATCCTTTTTCTTTTAATTCATTACAGAATTCAGCTCCGCGCTGGCACTGCCAGACCACTGCATTTGCAACGGGTTTGCCGGTTGTTTTATCCCAGATTAAAGCCGTTTCGCGCTGATTGGTAATGGCAATGGCAGCAATTTCAGAAACAGAAGTTTTGGTTTCTGAAACCACCTGTTTCATCCCTTTCAGTGTATTAAAAAAAATCTCCTCAGCATCGTGTTCTACAAATCCCGGTTGCGGATAATGTTGTTGGTGTGGCAGGGTAACCCGGTAGATTAATTCAGCCTGCCGGTTAAACAACATTACTTTAGTTGCCGACGTGCTTTGATCGATTGCCAAAATGTATTTTTTCCCGTTATTCATTAATCGTTTGAATTTTTAATGCCGTATAAGGCAGGCCGGTTTGAAAAGAAAACTGCCCCGGCTCAACTTTTTTTTCCTCAATAACCTGCATATTCCAGGTATCCAATACTTCCAATTTGTAGTTGTTTTCACCTGCCAGGTTTAATTCTATTTTTTGGCCGGCTTTGGCCGTATATGCCAGGTAACATTCTCCCGGACTGGAAAAAATGTAGATGTTGTTTTCCAGGTTTTCCGGATTGTTTTCTGCCACTAATTCCGGGTTCATGTTTTTAACCGGAACCTGTTCCATGACTGATTTAAAAAAACTGATTCGCCCGGGACTTTCGCCAACCAGTTCACCCCCTTTTGCCCACCAGCGCACCTCTGTGGAATCGTCGGCGCTGTTTAAGTATGTATCACCGTGGGTGGGGTACCCTCCGCTCAGGCCTGCCATCCAAAAGTAACTGGCCATTTCCTGTCCGCTTAAATTTCCCCAGCCGCTGGGTACGTCCCCTTCGTAACGCATTTCATCAAAAAGCAATGGTTTTTTATACTGATTTCGCCATTTTATGGCATTGTAGAACTGAGAAGTTTGAGCACTAATGTGCGTAATCCAGGACCGGGAATGATCATAAAAGTGATCTTCGGAATTATACCAGTTGTGAATTCCCCGAAACCTTTGATGGGGATCTTCATATTGAAGCAGGTTTCCAATTCCTTCCCAGTCAATAGTTTCCTTAATTGACGGAACGTCCCATTCATTGGCCAGCGACCACCAGACATTGCGGTATGCTGAAATCCGGGCAATCATATAACGCACATACTTCTCGTTCATTTCTTTTCCCATTTCGCTGTAACCCCAACTATCGTATGGATGAAAAAGGATAACGTCAGCCTGTATTCCCATTTCCATGAGTTGCTTCACCCGGTTATCGAAGTTTTGGAAGAATTCAAAGTCAGGCTGCGAAAAGTCATTCCGGTCATCTTCTCTTTTAAAGGGATAACGCCAGGGTTCTGTGTCGTTTCCATATCTGTATGATTTTGGAAAAACACACATCCTGATTTTATTGAACGGCGAACTGGCCAGTGTTTCCAGTGTTTTTTGCTGAATGCTTTGTTTTACGCTGGTCCATTGATACGCGGTAGTTCCAACGGAATAAAACGGAGTTCCGTCAGCATATTCCAGGTAAAATGTATTTATAATTTTTAGCGGCCCGTGGTTATTTCCCGCAGCCGGGATGCAATTGAAACTACCTTTTTTGCCGGAAAGCGATTCCACATTGCTTTTGGTTTGATACGACCATTCTCCTTCTGCATCAGGTGAAAACCGGATGCGGTAGATGCCGTTGCCGTCATAAAAACCCGGAACCATAATTTTGTGGTCATTTAATACAAAAGTTGCAGCAAAATCAACTTCCATGTAAGGATTTCCAGTGGTAGGTCCGTTAAGCTCGATTTCATATACATCCCATTTTTCAATCTGCAGGTTTTCTTTATAAGAATTACAACCTGGAAATAAAGCAAATGAAAACAGGATAATAAACAATATAACTGAAAACGATTTAAGCATGATTTATATTTTAAGGTTTTACTTCAATTACAAAACGCTGATAAGCTTTTAACGTAGGGTTTTTGGCTGGAAAGTCTGAGACTTCCACAATAATATGGATGGTTTCGGTTTTATCCACTTCGGGAGCTTTGGCTTTAAAGGTGTGCCCCTCTTGATACTCTACTGAAAAGTTCCCCTTAAAGGTGCCTGCTTCCTGGTAAATCCACCAGTAATAATCGATTAAATCGCCGTCAGGATCCTCCGTTCCTTCCACATCTAACTCAAATGTTTCGCCACTTTTTACTTTAAGGTTAATGTCGGTATTAACTTTCAAAACCGGCGCGTGGTTAGCCTGGTTGAATTCAGAAGCCACGCACCAATCTATTCTTGCCATAAAATCCGCATTAACATCGCGCACCCAACGGGCCTGGGATTGTAGTCTTGAGCCTCCGTCGTAAGCATCCAAAAATACGGTTGGATTTGTTTCCATCGGTTCATAACGTCCGCCCCAGCCACCAAAAGTCGGATGTTCGTAATTTCTCAAACCGTTAGGCAAACAATAGAAGAAAGAAGGACTGTCGCCTTCGCTGACATAACTTTGAGGATACAGCGCTCCCAGCGGGCCATGGCCGTTTTTGACCTCCCGGGCAATTAAATCATAAGTGTCAGTTTGGCTTTTGTAGTTCCATGTCCCGGCAAATCCATGATTTACTACCATAATTACATTCGGATGAAATTGCTCGATGTAGGTACCGGCGCCATCCTGGTATGAAATAAAATGTGTTGTAATTCTTTTTGCAGCCTGCTCATATTTTTCCGGATGTTCCTTTTTTAATTTATAAAGTGCGCGGGAAAGTGTGTTGCCACCTCCCCAGGCCAGTATGTATATTATTTCTGAACTGTCTTCCAAAAGAATTTCCACAATTCTTTCAGATCCCGGTGTATCTGCCCAGCCGGAAGGATCACGGTATTCTTTCTTGCCTGGATAGTAATTCGAACGGGGAGTATCCAGGTGTTCGGGATCTTCGTCGCCGAGAAAACTGATACTGCGGAGATAATCAGCCGACGGATAGTCTTTGTTGTGGGCCAATAAATTGGAGTGGACCTGGTCATATGCATCAAGCATATTTTCCCACCAGTTCTCTTTGGAATGTCCTTCCCGCTGCCATTTTGAGTTGGTTTCAATAATAGCTTTAATATCCAAATCGCAGGTATAAAGCAGGAACCGGATCATCGAACTGTGATCATCAACTTCGCCATCAGTCATTACTATAGTTTGTGGTTTTGTGTCGGCTTGATTTGCAACTAAATTTAACTGAAAAAAAAGTATTGAAATTAAAAGAATGTACTTCATCATTTTTATTTTAAGATTATCTATTGGTAGAATTATTTTTAAAGCTACAAGTTTACCAGACTTCGACTGCGCTCAGTCTGACGGTCACAGTGAGCGGAG
>JAZBNQ010000119.1:0-4166 GCA_036350775.1 Mariniphaga sp. | reverse complement strand
CGTTATTTATACAAATCTGCCATTACCAACTTAATTTCACCATAGGAATAATCAGCTCCCAGTTTGTTTTTTACGTCGGTGGTCGTTTCGGTTTCTGTTTTTTGACGCAGGCATTTTGCAATGGCATCATATTTTTTCAGGTCGATAAGTTCAAACACGTCCAGCTTGCCTTTGGTAACAAAATGGGCCAGGTGACTTTCAATGGTTGAAACAGCTAAACTTCTTTTTTTTGCAATTTCCAGAGGTTTGAATCCCTGTTTAAAAAGTGCCAGGCTCACTTCCTTAGTATCCAGCCCGGCCAGCTCCACCTCTTGGTTGGCATTCAAGGGAATGTCCATTCCTTTTTCCCTTCTGAATTCCAGAACAAGTGCCAAAATATCTTGCCCGGATTGCTCCATTTTTTTGCCGCCCATTCCTTTTACGGCTTTTAATTCGGCCGCAGTGGGAGGGAGTTTTTGTGCAATTTGAAGCAATACTTTTTGCCTTACAATTTTTGACTCGTCCATTCCGGTTTCCAGCGATTTATTCACGCGCCATTCCAGCAGTTTGCGGTAGAAATCAGGATAGGTAACATCCAGTGATGCAGCTTGTTTTCGGGCTTTTACGGCAGGCTTCTCAATGGATGCCAGCGCACGGGCTTCGAGATACCGCTGTACGGAAAATCCACCGGCAATGGATTCCAGGACAGCACGTTTCGTGGAAATTTCGGTTTCAAGCTGACCAAGCAATTCGGCCATTCGTTTTCGGATGGCCCGGTTATCAGTTTCGAAACCTGAATGTTCAAGCGGTATTTCTAAATTTTCTTTCAGTTTGGATAAAAAGTAATCAGCTGCTTTTTTCAGTCGCTCCTGCAGTGGGGCATTTTCTTCGGCAAAACCGTATTTGTCTGCAAGGTTTTCCAGTTGCGGACTAAACTTTTCCGCCACTTCAACCATTTCATTTTGAATCGGTTTTAAAATATTTTGAAGGTCTTTTTGCAGATTGCCCATTAGCGAGGATGCATTTTCGCTCCAAACTTTTAAGAGCAAGGTTATGGTACGAATGATTGGTTTAAAGTCGAACAGTTCGTTTAGCAACTGCAATTCGTAAGTTTTCCGGTGAACTTCGAGAGCCTTTTCATCGGGTTGGTTTTGTTCTACATTGCTGGTAAATCCCAAAACGGTTTCATCATTTATAACGCTTTGCGAACTGAGGGGAGTACTCAGAACTAGTCCGTTCAGACTTTTGCAGCGACTCAGCGCCACGTAAACCTGTCCGTGGGCAAACGACTGCCGCGCATCGATAATCGCCTTTTCAAATGTGAGTCCCTGGCTTTTATGAATGGTAATAGCCCAGGCAAGTTTTAGCGGGAACTGAATAAATTTTCCGACTATCTCTTCATCAATTTCTCCGGAACTTTCATTCAGGCTGTATCTTGAATTTTCCCATACATCGGGTTCAACGGTTATGGTTTCGGTATCTCCCGGGCAAAGCACTTCAATCTGTTCGTCGGCAATGTTGACCACCTTGCCAATTTTTCCGTTGTAATATCGTTTTTCAACAGACGCATCGTTTTTCAGAAACATAACCTGGGCGCCGTTTTTTACTTCAAGTATTTCATCTGCGGGGTAGGCATATTCCGGGAAATCGCCCTGAACAGTACACCGGAAGCGGTGTAATTTGGTATTCAGTTTTTTAAGATGTTCTTCATTGATACGCTTTGCCTGGTAATTGTGTGTGGTAAGCGTAATGTACCCTTCATCTTCCGCAGGTGAAAAATTGGGTTTGAAGCGGTTGTTTAGCAGGTGTAAATCATCAGCAGTCATTTTATTGTCTCGAACTTTGTTCAGCAAATCAATAAAATCCTGCTCGCTTTGCCGGTAAATGTGTTTCAGTTCAATGCCAACAAAATCTGATTTTTTCAAGGCATGGCTGCTGAAGAAAAACCCGGTTTCGTAATAATTTTTCAAGATAGTCCATTCGTCACTTTTTATAACAGGCGCCAGTTGCTGCAGGTCGCCAATCATAAGCAACTGTATTCCGCCAAAAGGCTGGTAGCGGTTTTTGAAACGGCGCAATGTGGCATCAATGGCATCGAGTATATCGGCCCGCACCATACTGATTTCGTCGATAACCAGCAAATCGAGGCTGCGGATAAGGTTGATTTTATTTTTGCTGAACCGGTTTATGCGCCCGGCATTTCCGACATCTAAACGGTTATCATGAAAATTCTGATTTCGGACATGTTGCGTAATTTGTGGCCCAAACGAAAGCTGGAAAAATGAATGAATGGTAACTCCACCTGCATTAATAGCTGCAACTCCGGTAGGCGCAACCACCACCATTCGTTTGGGAGAGATCTTTTTCAGGTTTTTTAGAAAAGTGGTTTTTCCTGTGCCAGCTTTTCCTGTCAGGAACAAATTCCGGTTGGTGTAATGAATAAAATTGAAAGCGAGTTTAAGTTGCTGATTTTTTTCGTTGTGCATGGCAAAAGTTCTTAGCCTGGTTATGAATTGCTAAAATAGTACATGTTAAAAGAAAATTACAAAATTGTTTATGAAATTTTTTCCAATTCCTTGAGCAAATCTTTTTCCTGTTTTTTTGAAAGCTGAAATTCCTGGAGAACTTCAAAATTTTCCATTAACTGCCGGCAGATTACGATACCGCGCTCCAACAAGTTTTTTTTCTGGTTTCTGGTTAAGTTGTGCAATACGGTAACCGGGTAAATTTTTTGCTGATCAATGATATCTTTCAGCCCTTTTCCTGAAGGATAATCCCAACTGAGCAGGCGCAGGCCAGTGCATTTTGCATAGCTGATGGCATCGGATGTAAAACGGGTGTTGGTAACCACTTTTCCAAAAAACGAATAATCCATTAATTCTTTGTTCTCTTTCCGTTTTTTAATGATATCGTCAACCCGGGAGCGAATGTATAACGGAACCTGAACACTTACTGTTTTTCCCGGGCTTTGGCCATATTTGCACTCCACAAAAACCTGTTCTTTGTTGCGGGTGGCCACCACATCCACTTCGTGGGATACACAAAAACCTTCCACCAGTTGACCAACTTCGGTGGAGTAGCCCTGTATTTCCATAATCTTTCCGATGAAATGCTCGAACGGATAGCCTGTGGGGCCAAGCTCCATTATCGCATTTTTAAGTTTGTAACGCGAGGCTACATATTTTTTCTTTTTTCGAAGCAGGGAAAAGGCACGGCTATAAATTTTTTGAGTGGTTATTCCATCGAATATCCATGAACTGATTTCATCTGCAACCTGATCAATTAATTCTTCTTCGGCACCTGCATTTCGCATCGAATCTTTCAACTTTTCAACCTGGAAAGGTTCTTCTTCACCCGACGCTTTTTTAATGGTAATTTGTTTATTGTTTTCTTTCATCAAAGCAAGATTTATAATGGATTTGAACAAGACCGGTTTCGAACGATTTTACAGAAATGAGCTGTAATTTCTGCTCAGGCCTTTTATCTTCAAAAAGCCTGATTCCGGAACCCAGTAAAACAGGTATTACTGAAATGATAAATTCATCGATTAAATTGTCCTTTAAAAGTTCATTTACAATTTCAGCACCTCCTTCACAAAAGATATGCTTTCCTTTTTCCTGCTTCAGGTTGTTTACAAGTTCTTTTAAACTTCCGTTATAGAAAATAATGTTTTCAGTAGGTTGCCTTTTGCTGCGCGTAATTACATAGTTTTTTTTGCCCTTGTGATAAAACTCAGGAACATTTCGCCTCACCCAATCGAAAGTTTTACGTCCTGTAATTACAGTATCCACTGCTTCTAAAAAGGAAGAATACCCGTAATCTTCACCTTTTTTTGTCACCGCATTTAAAAAATCCAGGTTATCATTTTCACCTGCAATGTAACCGTCTAAACTGGTTGCAATATAAAGTATTAGTTTTCTTTCCATTTTTAAATTACTTTTTATCAAGAACTACCTCTATTTCTTTGAGATGAAGTTCCAGGTGCCATAAATAACCTTCAATCATTTTTTCAAGCGTAACTCTTGTTCCTTCAAAATCCTCCCAATAGTTTTCCAGTTTGTTTAAATCGACTAATTGAATTACATGTATAATATGCAGATTATAAAATTTCCAAAGTTGAACCATGTTATTCCAGTCAGCATGCTGGTAATCCTGAATGGCAATCCATAAATCGTTGTCCTGCCGGT
>JAZBNQ010000118.1:0-4415 GCA_036350775.1 Mariniphaga sp. | reverse complement strand
TTCAGGTTTGAGCTCTGCCAATCCGCCGGTTAAAATTTTAGAATATTTTATCCAAAGCCGTTCCTCTTCCAGTTTCAGGTTTGAACCCATAATTCCGGGCAGCAGCATAACAATAGGTTTGTTGCCCGAAACTTTATCAACCATCACTTCGCCGCCATCAGGCCTGAATTTAATGTTCCGGTCGGCAGCCAGGGAAACAGAAAGGGGCTGTTCCGTAAAACCCGGAAGACTTTTTCCCCACTCCGATTTTAGTGCCAGCAAAATAGCCTGGTTGGTTTCCCTGTTTTCAAAATATTTAAAATGATTGAGGTTTGAATCTTCATAAAAAAACTGCAAAACCTTGCCGGTTCTCCGGGTTCCCAGCGCCATGGCATTTGTGTCCACTATCAAATCGTTTTTCCGCAGAAAAAAGAGTTTGCTTGCAATAATCCACAATGCACTAATTTTCAGGGCAACTTTTGAATTTCCGGCAATAACCACCAATGAGTTGTCAATCATTATTTTACCATCCGGATTATCAATATCTGCAGGACAGTTGAGCGCTTTAATGAAAGGAGAATCAGGCCTTTGCACTTCAAGCCCCGGCAAAATATCAGGTTCGTTTTTGGTGCCGATTACCGCAGCCGTTAAACTTCTGAAAGCGTTGTAAACCGGGGTGGCTCCGATTCCGGTGGCGAGGCCGATCAGATTCAGGGTGATATTCAGAACAAAATCGAGCCGTTTGGAGGCAAGGTTTGTTCCGCCGGCCGGGCAGGCAATGCGAATAAACTTTTCTACAACTATATTTTTCTGTTTTAGAACCTGGTTGATCTCCTCCAACAATTTTTCAATTTCCCTGAAATATTTTCCGGGATATTCTCTTTTCAGAATGGCCAGTTCAGTTTCATTAAAACCGCCTTTGGCACCCTGGCTGTTGCAAAACCGCGATAAAACTTCGCCCACCAAACCGCCGCGCGATGTAGTTACAAGATGTAAAATACATTTATCGGGCAAAGCATGAATGAGGTCTTTCACATTTTGCAACGGGTTTTCAGTGAGGGTTCTGTGCTGAAAGGCAAGAATGCGGTCGGCATAGGTTTCACGGGCATACCGCATAAAGTCGGTGTTAACTGCATTTCCGAAAGAGCCAGCCACCGAAGAAGCTGTTCCATGAATCAGCAACAAAAACGGTTTTGTGCCCACTTCCGGAATGTAACTTGAAAGGTTAAAATCCGGATCAATCCGAAACAAACCGATTCTCTCTTCCAACTGCTTGTTTTCCAGTTTTAAAGCAAGTTTTTTTACTTCCTTAGGGGTAGTTTTTTTGAAGAAAACTTTTATGGCCCTGAGCAGGATTTTTCCAACAACAGAACGGTCTGCGGCTGTTGTACTGATTTCAAGAGGGATTTCAATTTCATCACCGGCAGAACGTTTGGCCGTGGTCATCAATTCAGGAAAAACATCTTCAATTCTGTCCAGGCTCGAAATCCAGCTTGTTCCGTCTTCAAATTCAAATTCGATTACCTGGTCTTTTTTTGATTCTATCTTCAATCGGTTCTCTTTTCCTCTCGATACCTGCTCTATTTCATAGTAATTTACCAGGACCAGGTCTTCATCAGAGAACTGACTTTTATCTATATTTTTTCTTTCAATCCCGTTAAATGATATTGCACTTACATTCATAACTATAAATTTAAATATCTACAAGTTACGAAATTCAGAAATAACATTAGAGATTAATGTTTTGGAAAAAAATGAAAAAGCCGCTGAAGATGACTCCGGCGGCTTTGGTGTTGTTGGCAATCTTGTATTATTTATTACAAGCCAGCTTTTGCAACAAATCCCTTACTTCTTCATAGTTTTCAACTTTGTAGCCGGCAATTGTTTTTGCAAGGCCTACTTTAATGGTAATGGCGTCATCCGGCAAATCATCAAATAAAAATTCATCAGTCCAATCGTCTCCTATGGCTAAAATTTTATCAGCAGGCTGTGAATGAAGTACTTTTAACGCAGCACGACCTTTATTTATGCCCCGGTTTTTTATCTCAATCACTTTATTTCCCTCCAGAATTTCGAGATTAAGATTCGCCACCAGGCTGGTCATTTCATCTTTCAACTCGATGGCGCGGTTAAGTCCGAGTTCAGGGTCTGATTTGCGGTAGTGCCAAACCAGGCTGTAATTTTTTTCCTCGATAAAAGAACCTGGTGTGCGATCAACATAAAACTCCAAAGCAGAACGGATACTTTCTTTCCACGAATCGTCAAGCGGTTCAATCATTTCCCAGTCACTGCCTGCTGAACGGTACCAAACCCCATGTTCCACAATTAATGTATAAGATTTGTCTCCAAACCACTCCTCAAATGTATCTTTGTCGCGACCACTAATGAGCACCACCCTGTTTCGGGGATTTTTTGCCAGATTGTCCAGTAAATCATATAATTCTTTATCGGGCCTGGCATGTTTCGGGTTGTCTTCGAAGCCGGTAAGTGTGCCATCATAATCCAGGAAAAAAATACGGTTATCAGACTGGCAGAGTTCATCAACAATTTTATTTTTTGAGGAAGGCGTGAGTTTTTTAGCCAGGTACTTTTGTTCATTCTTGCGAACTTCATCCAGGGCGTTTAAGAAATCAGTAGCCCATTTCTCAATGTTATAACGTTTTAAACGTTTCTGAAGAATGGTATTTCGTTCAATTTGCTCATCCAAAGGCATTTCAATAGCCTTTTTTATGGCAGCAGCAATCTGGGCCTTGTCATTCGGATTAATAATCAGCGCCTCGCTCATTTCTTTGGAAGCGCCAGCCATTTCACTTAAAATCAGTACTCCCCTGCCATCGGTTTTGGAAGCAATAAATTCTTTTGCCACCAGGTTCATCCCATCGCGCACAGGAGTAATGAGGGCAATTTCGCAATTATTGTACAAATCAACCAGATTTTCAAAAGGCATTGAACGGTAAAAATACCAAATTGGTGTACGATTAATGGTTGAATATTCGCCGTTAATTCGTCCCACAATTTCATCCACTTCGCTTTTCATTTGCTGGTATTGGTCAACGCCAATGCGTGACGGAACGGCCAGCAGAACCAAAGTTACTTTATCGCGGTATTCCGGGTATTCCTGTAAAAAATATTCGAAAGCCTGCAAACGGTTAATAAGCCCTTTGGTATAATCGAGGCGGTCAATAGACAGTATAAATTTTGTTTCGGGATAAAGCAGATAATAACGCTCCAGTTCCTTTCTTACCTCCGATTTGTCGCGCACCGACCGTTTTTGCGATTGCAGCGCTTCATTTTGAAATTTGTCGTAGTCTATTCCCATAGGAAAATTGTCTACTTTCACAATCCGTTTTGGAAGGTTAATTTCGTTGATATTAATATCATAACCTAACAGGCGACGGACCGAGCTCATAAAATGACGTTCATAATCGAAGGTATGAAAACCCAGTAAATCAGCTCCCAACATTCCTTTTATTATTTCATTTCGCCAGGGAAGAATTCTGAATAATTCGTATGACGGAAACGGAATATGCAAAAAGAAACCAATGGTCACATCCGGAAATTTTTCCTTTATCATTTGCGGAAGCAGCAGCAGGTGGTAATCGTGCACCCAGATTTTATCCACTCCTTCCATATTTTCGGCAATAACATCAGCAAATTTTTGGTTCACCCTTTTATATGCCTGCCACTGTTTCTCTTCGTATTCCACAAACTGGGTAAAATAGTGAAATAAAGGCCATATTGTTTTATTGCTGAATCCTTCGTAATAAAGTTCCACTTCCTCTTCAGTAAGGTTTACATCAACACACTCCTCTTGTTTCAAGGCTTGAGCCACCTTCTTTTCCTGACTGGCTGAAAGTTCATTTTTGCCAACTCCCGACCAGCCAATCCACAAACTTTCAAAAGATTTGCTCACCGACATCATTCCGGTAGCAAGACCTCCAACACTTGGTGTAATCTCAACATTTTCTCCTGAAATATTTATCTGAACCGGTAATCGGTTTGAAATAATTAAAAATCGACTCATAGTTTTTCTATATTTGTTCGTCAATAAATGCTTGTTAATACCTGTATTTTTTCAAAGTTAATCAAAAAGAAGCAGAAATAATAATGACAAATTTGGATTACGGAATTATTGGGAATGGAAAAAGCGCGGCATTAATTTCAAAATCAGGGGCTCTGGAGTGGCTATGTCTTCCGGTTTTCGATTCTGCCTCAGTTTTTGCAAAAATTCTGGATAAAGAAAAAGGCGGTAGTTTTGAATTTATAACGGATGAAGATTACGTTTTCACCCAACGCTATGTACCAAAAACCAATATTCTGTCAACCATTTATTCAAACGGTACCGACAGTTTTGAAGTGTTGGATTTTATGCCCCGGTATCATTATCACAATGGACGCGAACAAGTCTATACACCCCCTGATGTTATCCGTTACAT
>JAZBNQ010000117.1:0-2594 GCA_036350775.1 Mariniphaga sp. | reverse complement strand
TGTTCAGCTCCATTACGACCTGGGTGAAGGAAGGAACTTTTTTACTACTACTGTTGAAATGTTCCGGCCCGACAGTTGGGGAAGTACATTCTTCTTTATCGATATGGATTACAGTTCTGATACCCGTGGTATTGATAACGGAGTTTCGCTGGCTTACTGGGAAATTGCCCGTGCTTTTAAATGGAATGAAAACCAGAAATTTCAGCCTCGTGTTGAATTCAACTCGGGCGTTTTCAAACTGGATGGTGAAGGATCATGGATTCCAATTGAAAACGTTTTGCTTGCCGGTGTGGAAAGAACATTCGCGTCAGCCGATTTTTCGAAGATATTAACGTTGCAGGCCAATTACAAACGCATAAAAGACAAAGAGGATGCCTCGTTTCAGTTAACAGCAGTCTGGACCATTCAAATGCTGGAAGGTAAATTAACCTTTACCGGTTTTGCCGATTTCTGGAAAGAAGAAATGTTTTGGGGAACTGATTACCGTTTCCTTTCTGAACCGCAGTTGTGGTTTAATGCCACCAAAAATTTATCTTTAGGTACCGAAATTGAATTAAGCAACAACTTTGTGGCTGATGAATTTAAGGTAATGCCCACGCTTGGTGTAAAATATACTTTCTAAAAACTAAGTTATGCTGGAAAAATATTTCAAACTAAAAGAGAACAAAACAACGGTTAGAACCGAAATTTTGGCCGGAATAACCACGTTTATGACGATGGCTTATATCCTGGCAGTGAACCCCGATATTCTGAGTGCCACAGGCATGGATAAAAACGCCCTGTTTTCGGCTACTGCTATTTCGGCAATGGTTGCCACTTTGGTTATGGCACTGGTTGCCAAACTTCCGTTTGCATTGGCTCCGGGAATGGGGTTGAACGCATTTTTTGCGTTTACTGTTGTTTTAGGAATGGGTCACTCCTGGCAGTTTGCCTTAACCGCAGTTTTTCTTGAAGGGATAATTTTCCTTTTACTCACTGCTTTTAATATTCGCGAATTGATAATTAATGCGATTCCACTTTCGGTAAAACATGCTGTTTCTGCCGGTATTGGATTGTTCATTGCATTTATTGGTTTACAAAACGCAGGCGTAATTGTGAATAACGATGCCACACTTGTTGGCCTCGGCGATATGGGTTCACCAGCAGTATTGATTGCAATTGGAGGAATTGTAATTACCGCAGTTTTACTTGCCCTGAAAGTAAAAGGCGCCCTGCTTATTGGAATTTTTGTTGCAACCATTGCAGGGCTTCCTCTTGGCGTTACCCAAATGCCCGAAGGTCATTTGGTGGGTGCGCCTCCGTCACTTTCTCCTATTTTTTTCAAGTTTGAATTTGCTGAAATTTTTACGCTCGATATGGTAATTGTACTGTTCACTTTCCTTTTTGTGGATATGTTCGATACCGTTGGAACACTGGTGGGTGTTTCTGACAAAGCCGGAATGTTGACTAAAGACGGTAAAGTTCCCCGCGCCAAACAGGCGCTGTTTGCCGACTCAATTGGTACAACTGTTGGTGCCATGCTGGGAACCAGTACAGTTACTACGTATGTTGAAAGCGCTTCGGGTGTGGCCGAGGGTGGTAAAACCGGACTGACTTCGCTTACAACCGCTGGTTTGTTTCTGGTTGCGTTGTTTTTTGCCCCGCTGTTTACCATGGTGCCCCCGGCTGCAACAGCCGCTGCCCTGGTTTTGGTAGGCTTTTTTATGATGTCGCCTATTCAAAAAATCAATTTCGATGATTTTACAGAAGCTATCCCGGCATTCATAACCATTATTGTAATGCCGCTTACTTACAGCATTGCCGAAGGGATTGTTTTCGGAATGCTTTCGTATGTTTTCCTGAAACTATTAACCGGAAAAATGAAAGATATTTCAGTGGTTATGATTGTTTTAGCTGTACTGTTTATCCTGAAGTTTTTTATATAACTATCCACAGAAGAAATTAAAAAGTGAAGCCGGCAAAAGTTATTCAATTTGCCGGCTTCGTTTTTTTTGAACTCATTAAAACTGTTTCATTCTACCCGCACAAAATGGTAATTATACCTGTCGCAGCACGGAGAATATAAATGCAGGGTATCGTTTCCGCTGAAGTGCACATACTTTTCATTGTCGCCTAAAAACGAATCGGAATTTTCATCTTTTTCAAAGTTTACCAATAAACTTGGTTGAACGGGAAACTGAGCAACAGGCACAATTCTTCCATATTCCATTAAGCTGTCATTTCTAAGAAAACCATAAATCCCAATTTTTTTAATTAGCAGGAAATCAAAATTTACATCGTAACCTCCACCGTGAAATCCACCGGAAATATCGAATATTTTCCAGGTTCCGTAGATTGTTGAATCATGTCCAGTAAAAATTTCAATATCAAAATATTGGTTTGGATGCAATTCAGCAAACTCCCCTGGAATATCAATGGTTTCTTTTTCACAGGCGGCGACCAAACCTGCCAGAATAACAACGATGATTGTGTAAATTGATGTTTTCAAGGTAAATTTATTTTGTTGTTTTCACGATTCATTTCAGGTTATACTTTTTTGTTGTAATTAATGCCACCTGTAATCCGTTTCGGCTAACGGGTCAATATTTTTAAAC
>JAZBNQ010000116.1:0-2653 GCA_036350775.1 Mariniphaga sp. | reverse complement strand
TTTTAACCTGTTTTTGAATACGCAGGTTATTCCTTTTCTTTTTAGCTATCAGGGTCATTCGCAGGCACTCGGAATTTTCGAAGCCCGTGAATCCGGTAAAAAACAACTTTATAATTTTGATTTGGAAGAGTACGAACTTTTTTTTAACGCGAAAGATTCGGTGCGCGAAATTGTCACCTGGGAGCAACTTTACGAGGCAATGGAAAACCCCGGAACCTGGGTTTATACCAATGAGGATAAATTCAGGCAAATTCTGTTTATGGGATTTTTGATAGATTCAGTTTATGAAATTCAACAGCGGGGAATGAATCAAATTTCGGGTGAGTTTCTTAATCCGTGGACCAGAGAAGAATCCCTTATTTCGAATTACCTTATAAAATCGGGCGACAAGGAAAATGAATCGATTATTAATGGTGACTCGGCAAAGGTTTCTGTTTCGCAAAAAATGGGATTTCATTCGCCTTTTTTTCGAAAATTATTTCCAGGCCAGATGGTGAATTTCATCAATATAGAAACGAAGGATGAGTATGGTCCCCAAGCTATTATTCCGCTAAAAAAAATTCAAAATAAGAACCAGTTTGCAGCAGAAGTAAAACTGGAATACAAGGGATGGTCTGATTTTGCTGACAGCGAAGTTGTGCTGGTAATGTCAGTAGAAAATGAAAGCGAGGTTTTATTTTATAATGTTTTTCCGATGGAATGGAATCGGGAAGAAATAGACTGGAAAACGATTACTTTTAATGAACACTTTTCAACTGATTTTCCTCAAACCGCGAAACTCAGAATTTATATCTGGAATAAAGGGCAGGAACGACTGGCCATAAAATCAATGGAAATCATTGTTTCGGGCTATTAAATGATCGGTTTAATCTTTTAAATACGGGAAGTTGTTGAACAGGCTGAATCCGTCCGGTTTCTCAACAAAAACATTCGAATCAGCAGGTTTTAGCAAAATATCATCTACCGAAATAAAATGTCTTCTGATGTTTAAAGAAAGTAGGTAACCCGGGCGCAATTCAATGGTTTCGCTTACCCTGATCCATTGCTGATAAACATCGTTAACACTTCGGGTATTAAGTTGTTTTTCAAGAATTGGTTCTCCGGTTTCATCAGAAATTATTAAAACAGCCCGCGGCATATTGGACCGGCGGGGGTTTACATATACCCAAAACGAAAGTTCGTAGGTTCCCGGAGAGAATTTTGCAGGAAAACGGTGGTTCAGAAGTTCTGTTTTTCCTGATTTTTTATAAAATGCACCTTCGCCACTAAAATTCAGGTTTACTTTCCGGTTTTCAAAATCAACATATACAATTGAACGTGCATCTGCATCGGTGTAAAAATTTTGGTGCTGCGTTAATTCCGGAATAATTGAACTGGCCTTTTTTCGCCAGTTTTCAAAACTTTCATGAAAAACATGGAGCGGAAGTTTTGCAAGAGTAACTTCGTTGTTTTGCCAGAAAATTTCTGCATTTGAAAACAGCGTTTGTTCCTGTTCATTCATTTTTTCGTTTGAAGCGATAAGCAGCAGCTGCTTTTCATTCATGTCATTCAGCCGTGTTTTTTCTATGGCCGGATGCGCCAGCAGTTGAATGCTGCTTAATGCCTGCGAATAGGACAACCTTGGGGAAAAACTTTGAACCAGCGGCAACCCGGTGTGGTGGGCGCACTGCATGGCCAAACCGAATGCTTCCATGCCATTTTCAAACAACAGCTTGTCGCCGCAGGTGCTTGAAAACGGCAAAAACAGAATAGCCTGGAAATCATCCGGATTCACGCCGGACTCTCTAAAACGAACCATGTATTTTTCGTTTGAAGCTTCCAGCCGGTCGTTTTTATTAAAAATTCCGTTCGTGCTCAGCCGGGTGTTTGTTCCGGCATCAATTGCCCAGTATGAAAGGGAAAAAATAAGAAGGAGCAGCGCCGGGAGGGGCAGTTTTTTCTTTTTCAACAACCTGTAAAGCCTGTAAATAAACCAGGCGGTGTAAATGGTAAACACGTAATAAAAAATGAACGCAAACCTTCCCAAAGCCCTGAATTGTTTTACCTGTGGAATGATTTCCAGCAGGAATCCGAATCCGTATTTAAATGGAATGCACATGGAAAAAAGAAGGATCAAAATGCTGGCATAAAAATAAACTTCCATTTGTTTGGACGGTCTGTAAATTCTCAGGCTGACTTTCTTTTTTGAAAAAAGATTAAACCAGCCGGTAATAAAAACAGAAACCGCCAGTAAAGCAGCTGGTAACCCAACATACGCCATGCCTTCCCATTCAAAATCCATATCCACCGCATTTCCAATAATCATTTTCAACGGCGAAACCAGGGGAAGAAAAACACTTAAAAATTCGGCATGGTACACATCGAAACCATACGGATTATTTGGCCGGTCAGGAACCCAGTCGGTTGCAGAAACAACGCCTTTTACAATTAAAAGCGGAATAATGGCCAAAACGAATAAAGCGAATCCTGTTTTCAGGTAGTCCTTCAGGTTTTTTCTGAAAATCCACAATTCTACAAACAAAACACCCAGTAATAATATGGCATAAAACGAAGCGTAATATGCGCTGGTAAATCCGCCAGCCAAACCACCGGAAACAAGCAAAACCGACCAAAGCCATCGTTTTTTTCCTTCGCGCCACCGAATGATAAAGTA
>JAZBNQ010000115.1:0-3117 GCA_036350775.1 Mariniphaga sp. | reverse complement strand
TGGCCATCGATGAAAAAATCGCTGTTCAGGATGTGGAATACGAAAAGCTGAAAAACCTGTTGCTTGAAAAAGGTCAGGTCTTAACTATGGAAAATAAAATTCAATAAACGATGAAACGACGCAACTTTATAAAAACTACAGCAGCCGGTTCAACATTTTTAATGACTTCCGGCGCCTTTGCCTTTGGAAATTCAGTCAGTAAGAACAACTACAAATACGGTTTTCAGTCGGAACGCAGAATACCTGTAGCCTACGATGTGGATGTTGTGATAGTTGGCGGAACGTCTGCCGCAGTGGCAGCGGCTACGGCAGCCGCAAATTACGGCGTTTCGGTTTTTTTGGCTGCGCCGCAACCCTATTTGGGAGAAGATATTTGCGGAACTTACAGGCTTTGGGCTGAAAATGAAAAAGCGACCGGCACTGAGCTTGGAAAAAAAATATTTGGTGCAGGGTTGCCCACGCCCATGCACGTTAAAAAGACTTTAGACAACGAACTTATCGACAATCAGGTAAACTTTCTTTATTCAAGTTATGTCACCGATATTGTGGATGACAGCGAGGGAAATCCAGCTGGGGTGATAATAGCAAACCGTTCAGGTCGTCAGGCAATTAAGGCCAAAGTTGTTATTGACGCAACTGCACGCGGTCTGGTTGGCCGGTTGGCCGGTGCTGATTTTTCTGAATATCCAATAGGGAAACAGGAATTTCAACACATTGTGGTTGGAAATCAACCCAAAAATATTGAGGATGGAAAAGTTAGAAAACTACCGCAACCAGTTGTTTTTAAAGACAAAACTTACGATGCATTTGAATATACTCTGTTGCTGGATATGCCAAACGACTCATGGAAATCGTTTTGCAGGGCTGAAAATGAAGCGCGCGACCTGACCTGGGACCCCGGACAGGTGGATGCCGGTGATGTGCTTTTCCAGGTTCCGCCCGATTTTATCTCTGGTAAAGAAAAGTGGAACCTACCTGCTGCAGACGAAGAACGCATACATATCGGTTCATTTCAGCCAAAAAATACCGAACGTCTGTTTGTGCTAAGCGGAGTGGCCGATTTGCACAGGCAAGCTGCTTCGGAACTTTTGCAACCCGGTGGCCTCATTCGTTTGGGTGAACGTATCGGAAAGGCAGCGGCAGAAATGGCCGAAAGCATTGTTCCTGCAAAGGTATTCTATGTTAAGGGCCTTGTCGAAGGAGATTCTTTATCCGGTGATGTAGGTGAAATTCTGGAAGGATTACGTCCATCCTTTAATCTTGGAGAAATACCTTCGAAAGAAACAACGCTTCCTGTTTTGGGAACTTACGATGTGGTGGTGCTGGGCGGAGGAACTGCCGGAGCGCCTGCGGGAGTGGGTGCATCGAGGCATGGTGCCAAAACACTGGTGTTGGAATACCTGCACGGCCTGGGAGGTATGGGCACCATGGGAATGATTGGACGGTACTGGGATGGATACCGCGAGGGTTATACGATGGAGGTGGATTGGGGAGTTCGTGCCACCGGCGGCGATCATCCCCGACAGAAAGAACGCCTCGATGAGTGGGTTTTCGACTGGAAAACGGAATATTTTCGCCGCGAAATCCGCGATTCAGGCGGTGAAGTGTGGTTTGGCGTACTCGGTATCGGAGCGTATGTACATGAAGGAACGGTGAAGGGAGTTGTGGTTGCAACACCTTCCGGAAAAGGTATTGTCCTGGGCCACACAGTAGTTGACTCTACCGGCAGTGCCGATATTGCCATTGCTGCAGGTGCAGCCTACGAATATACTGATGGATTGTCAGTGGCTGTCCAGGGGTCAGGAATGCCTTTTAAAAACCCGAACGACCATTACAACAATACCGACTGGACATTTACCAGTGATACCGATATGCTCGATGTGTGGCGTACATTTATTGTGGCAAAGGATAAGTTTAATGACCAGTATGATTTGGGTAAACTTCCGCAAACCCGCGAGCGTCGAAGAATGATTGGAGATTATACCGTTTCGGTGCTGGATATTTACAACAAAAGGACTTACCCCGATACGTTCTCGATTCACCAGAGTTCATTTGATACACATGGGTACACTGAAGATCCGTTCTTTTCACTCCGTTGGCCCGATGAAAGAGCCAAACATATTACGGCGCTGGTGCCTTTCCGCGCTTTGTTACCCAAAGGCCTCGAAGGAATAGCTGTAACGGGTCTTGGTGCCAGTGCCCACCGCGATGCCATGCCAGTAATCCGCATGCAACCTTGCCTGCAAAACCAGGGATTTTCTATGGGATGGGCGGCGGCTCTGGCTTCTGACAATAACCAAATGATAAGGCACATCGATTTGAAATGGCTGCAAAAACAACTGGTGGAAATAAAAAGTCTTCCCGAGGGAGCGGACAATTACACCGATAATTATCCTCCTTCTATTGAACAAATCCAGGAAGCTGCCAAAAACGTAGTGAACGATCTCGAAGGCCTTGAAATTCTTTTGTGGGATAAACCTAGAGCCATTCCCGTGATGGAAGATTTTTTCCATTTGAATCAAAACAAAGAACACAGGCTGGTCTATGCCCGGATATTGGGAATGCTGAGTAACCCCGCCGGCTGGAAAGAACTTATTGATGCAATCGATGCATACGATGAATGGGACGAAGGCTGGAATTTTACCGGAATGGGGCAGTTTGGAAGAAGCCTGAGTTATCTCGACAGTCTTATTATTGCGCTCGGACGGACCCAAAAAGTTGAGGCCGTTCCTTCCATAGTGAGGCTGGCAAATTTGCTCACGCCTGAAAGTGAATTTTCACATTTTCATGCTGTTGCCATGGCCCTGGAAACCATTGCCAGTAGAGAAGGCGCAGAGGTTTTGTTTCGGTTGCTAAACATGGACGGAGTCAGGGGACATGCGATGACCGATATTGAAACGGCGAAAAAACTTGCTCCTGCCGATCGGAATGACACTTCTACACGGAACAATTCGCTGCGGGAACTTATGCTGGGACGTGCACTTTTCAGGGTTGGTGACTTGAACGGCCTGGGAAGGGAAATTCTCGATACCTATTCCAAAGACCTGCGTGGACACTACTACCGCCATGCCAGCGGGGTACTGCAATTGTTTTCGGGGCAGAAAGAGGTGGAAGTGG
>JAZBNQ010000114.1:0-3471 GCA_036350775.1 Mariniphaga sp. | reverse complement strand
CATCGCCTCAATGGAATAATCGAGCCATTCTTCAGCGTTTTTGTACTCGGGGAAATTGGTGGCCACAGTTGCCAGAGCTGAGATTTCCATTGTCAGCCAGTTGTTTCCGCCATGAAAGTTGCGGTTGTAATGGGCATGGTCTGGAAGACTTCTCAATATTAAAAGCCGCGTTGCAGGAGACAGGTATTCACTGTTTAACATCCCATAAAAAATTCGGCTCCAAACCTTTGCACGAAAACTTACTTCCAGTCCCCGCCAAATGGATTCACTGCCTTTTTGTGCCGGGTAAGGCATACTTTTAATAATGAAATCGCGCAAAAACAGGTCGATGTATTCTGCATATTTCGGATTGCCTGTTTCCAAATAAACGTTGAAAACATGGCTGAGCTGGCTGTGCCGGTTTGAAAGCCAGGCCCATTCGCGGTCGTTGTTCGGCCCTTTGTAATACCAGTCACGGTGACCATCGTCACCCCACGGCACCTGGCCCCTGACATTCTGAATGACAAATACGTTTTTCAAAATGGTATCGGCTTCAGCTTCAGTCTGGCCAGATTTTTCGGGCTGGATTTGCCTTAAATGCAGCGCGTTATTGCTGTTTTTGTAATATTCCAGCAATTGCGTGCAGGCTTCCGTTAAATTACCTGAATCCCAGGCAGTTTTCACTTTTTCCATTCCCGGATAACTGAGGTTAAATTCTTCCAGCATTTTTTTCATTTCACCGGGATAAACCTTACAGACCTCTTCCAGCGAAGTGATTTCCTGCCATTTTTGGGCAGAGGTCATTCCTGAAATCATCAGGAAGATAAAAAATGAAATAAAAAGTTTTGTTTTCATAGTATTGGTATTTTTAATTACCGTTCATATTTGCGGTTCAAAGTCGGCCGGCATTTCAAACTAAGCTGGCAGTTGAACCTTTTATCCCGTTTTAACTTTGTACCCCGGGTTAAAACCCGGGGCTATTTTTTTTTCACCATGTTACAAGGAAATTGGTCATTCTGCTTCCAACTTTCTGCGTCTTTACCCTCTCCGTCCCGTAAAAACGGGACTCGTCACCCTTAGCAGGGGGACAATGGTGCAAGAAAGTTTTATCTTCGGTCTTCCTGCTTCCAACTACCTACTTCCTGCTTCCAACTTCTGACTTCGTGCTTCCGGCTTCCTGTTATTTTTACCCCCTGCCCCGCTAAAGCGTGACTTGTCCCCCTTGACAGGGGGACATTGGTGCAAGAAAGTTTTGTCTTCAGCCTTCGAACTTCAAACTTCCTACTCCATTCCTCCAACTTCGTACTTCCCCCTAAGGCATGCCTTCGGCACAACTTCCTGCTTCTTCTACCTTTCCAAATCGCGTTTACGTTTTAAGGCTTCCAAAAAATAGTAGTCGGCGTAATTCAGCGGAACGTCAATTTCCGAGCCGTGCGGAATGCTTCCCACTGAATGTTTCAGCAGAAAGTTGCCGTTTTCGCCAACTTTTGCCCGGTATGCCGGACTTGCTAAACTTTCCATAATATCATCCGCCCAACCTTTGTAATATTCCCTGTTTTCATAAGTAGCCAGTTCGTACAATGCCGACGCCATAATGGCTGCCGATGACGCATCGCGCAGCGCATTGGGAATGTTGGGTGCATCGTAATCCCAGTAAGGCACTTTATCTGCGGGCATATTGATGTGGTTGGCTACAGCTTCAAATGCTTTTTTGGCCTGTTCGAGGTATTTTGGATTTCCGGTTTCGCGGTAGCAAACCACGTAACCATAAATTCCCCAGGATTGGCCACGAGCCCATGTGGAATGGTGCGCAAAACCCTGCGCGGTTTGTTTGTTGCGTACCGAACCGTCGTCAAGGCTGTAATCGATTACATGCCAGGTGGTGTAATCATCACGAAAGTGATGTTCGATGGTGTTGTCGGCATGAGTGACCGCAATTTTGTAAAATGAGGAATCGCCCGAAAACTCAGTTGCATCAAAAAGCAATTCCAGATTCATCATATTATCAATAATCACGGGGCATTCCCAGCCCCGTTCAGCCTGCCAGCCGCCGGTTACATTCCACGACTGGATAATTCTGGCATTCGGACGAAAACGTGTGGACAACGATTTGGCGGCCTGAACAATTACATCCTTATACCTTTCATTTTCGGTTAAACGGAGCGCGTTGCCAAAGCTGCAGCCAATCATAAATCCCACATCATGATGATTGGTCAGGTTTTTCACTTCCTCGATGGCTTCGGTGTATTTTGTTCCCAGGTTTTTCCATTTTTCATCGCCTGTCAGTTCGTACAAATACCACATGCTTCCGGGGAAAAAACCGGACGTCCATTCCTGTGGACGGATGTATTTCATTTTTCCGTCGATGATGGATTTTGGATTCAGGACTTCGCCCGATTTTTCAATAATCGCAGTTTGCAAACCATATTGTTCGGCGGCAAATGTGATGTTTTCGCTTATAAAATCCGATGTTTTTTGTGTTGAATGGAATTGAAAAGATGGCGCAACAATAAAAATTGCGATTAAAACGATAAAAAATAGAATAGCTTTTTTCATGTCTTTTATTTTTTCAGTTTATACAAATACAATTGACTGGGCTCGGGCCAAGGTTCCGGCCGAGGCCGATCGCGGTTTCTTTCGAGGGTTTCCCACTTTAGCAGGTACCGAATATTTTTTTCGCCACTTTCGCCAATATCGCCTGAAGTGCGCACCTGCAAGCCAGGGAATTCCCCCTCGGGTTTCATGGTTTCGCCAAAGGGCTCGGGCTTCAGCACTTTGCCGATGGGATCAAAATCAGCATTCAAAAGAATGGTGCCGAATCCGTATTTGATGTGCCAGTAGTCCACTTCGTAATTTCCGTCATCCCTCTGCCGAAAACCTTTTAAAAGTATTTCGCTGTTTATGCTGCCATTTCCCGAAAAATACCAGCGGTAATCCCATTCTGTGACGGTTTTGTACGACCATTCATTTCCTTCGAGCTGAGCAATATACAATTGGGTATTTCCTTCCGGATCAAATTTATGGTACACAAAAACCGGTTTATTGTTTTCATCGAGAACGAGCCGCGCTGCGAGGTTTATTATCCCGCCCTCAACCGGAATCGGGTCAACAATCAGCGATTTTTCATCTAAAGTAGCCGGTAAGTCAACCGGCTCCCCAAAAGCGTTGAACCAGTTTTTCAGGTCGAGGCTTTTCATATACGACAAATCATGATTGGTGGAGCAGTCAGGCGTATCGCGCCAAACCCAAAACACATGGTACCAGTCGTCCTTCATTAGTGTTGGCTGCGACTGGTAGGCATTCATCAGGCCCTGACCGTCGGTTAAAGGAGAATCGAGCAACCTGCTCCATGTTTTGGTTTCGGTGTTGTAAATGTTGTAAATTTCGTTGCCGTTTCCGCTTCCCCCATCACGGTAATGGAAAATCAATTCTCCATTCCTGTCGTTCATAAACTTGGGATACGTAGCCCGTTTTTCTTCGGTCCCTACCATT
>JAZBNQ010000113.1:0-6912 GCA_036350775.1 Mariniphaga sp. | reverse complement strand
GCCATCATGCGCACCATGCCTTCCACCAAATCGCTTACATACTGAAAACTTCGTGTTTGCGTGCCATCGCCAAAAATGGTAATGTCTTTGTTCTGCAAAGCTTGCACAATAAAATTGGAAACCACCCGGCCATCGTCGGGTTCCATTTTGGGGCCGTAGGTATTAAAAATGCGTACAATTTTTATGCGCACCTTGTTTTGCTGGTGGTAATTAACAAACAACGACTCGGCACAACGTTTTCCTTCGTCGTAACACGAGCGCACCCCAATGGGATTTACATTTCCCCAGTAGCTTTCCGGCTGCGGGTGTAATTCCGGATCGCCATACACTTCGCTGGTTGAAGCCTGAAGAATTTTTGCATGGGTACGTTTGGCCAGCCCCAACATATTGATGGCACCCATTACCGAAGTTTTTATGGTTTTTATGGCATTGTACTGGTAATGAACAGGAGAGGCAGGACAAGCCAGGTTATAAATTTCATCCACCTCAATATAAAAGGGCATGGTTACATCGTGCCTTACCATTTCAAACCAGGGACTGTCCATCAAGTGAACAATTTTTTGTTTTTTCCCGGTAAAGTAATTATCAAGACAAATTACTTCATTTCCCTCATCTAAAAGATGTTCACAAAGATGAGAGCCCACAAATCCGGCGCCGCCGGTTACCAGAATCCGCTTCATAGTTTAGTGTTTTATTGATTTTCTTCCCACAGGATAATACGAAAAAGAAAGCTCGTCGAGTTCTGCCGGATCATAAATATTTCGTCCGTCAAAAATCAGTTTGTATTTCAGCAGTTTTCCCAGCACTTTAAAATTGGGGATTCTAAACTCGGGCCATTCAGTTACCAGCAAAAGCGCATCGGCATCAATGCAGGCTTCGTATTCATCTTTTGCCAGGGTAATTTTGTCTCCCAAAATGCGTCTGGCTTCATCCATAGCCACCGGATCGTAAGCTGTAACTTCAGCGCCGGTTTCCAGCATTTTTTCAATAATCACCAACGAAGGGGCTTCGCGCATGTCGTCGGTTTTGGGTTTGAAAGCCAGTCCCCACAAAGCAAACTTGCGCCCTTTCAAATCACCGTTAAAATGATTTTTCACTTTGTTAAACAGAATGGATTTCTGCCGGGTGTTCACGTTTTCAACTGCTTTTAGAATTTCGAGCGGATACCCGTTATCATCGGCTGTGCGAATGAGTGCCTGCACATCTTTTGGAAAACAGGAGCCTCCGTAACCGGTTCCCGGATATAAAAATTTATTGCCGATACGCGGATCGGAACCAATTCCCTTACGCACGGCATCAATGTCTGCGCCCAAAATTTCGCATAAATTGGCGATGTCGTTGATAAAACTGATTCGCGTGGCCAGCATGGAGTTGGCTGCGTATTTGGTCATTTCAGACGATGTAATGTCCATAAACAAAATGGGATGCCCGTTTAACAAAAAAGGTTTGTATAACCGGTTCATCACCGCCTGGGCCTTTGCAGAATCGGTGCCAATTACAATACGATCGGGACGCAGAAAATCCTGAACAGCGCTTCCTTCTTTTAAAAACTCCGGATTGGAAGCCACATCAAAAGGAATGTCCACTCCCCTTTTATCCAATTCTTCCTGAATTGCATTTTTCACTTTTACCGAAGTTCCCACAGGTACCGTACTTTTAGTTACCACAACCATGTAGTGGTTCATGTTTTGGCCAATTTCACGCGCAACTCCCAAAACATATTTCAGATCAGCGCTGCCATCTTCGTCGGGCGGAGTGCCAACAGCAATAAACACCACATCTGCGTTTTCAATACTTGCAGCCAGGTTTACAGAAAATTGCAACCGTCCTTTTTCCACATTTCGTTTGAAAATATCTTCGAGCCCGGGTTCGTAAATCGGGATTTCGCCGTTTTTTAACCGTTCAATTTTATTTTGATCAACATCAACACACATTACATCTATACCTGTTTCGGCAAAGCAAGTTCCCGAAACCAATCCGACGTAACCTGTTCCAACAACTGAAATTTTCATTCAAATTTAATTTTACCTATTTATGAATGGATTAAACAAACTCAAAAGTACCATTTTTTGCATGTTTCCGAACAGGGATCAACAAAAAACTGCCAGGCTCAATATTAAAAGCTATTTAATGCCTGCACTTCTAAAAATTTAATTATTTTCAACAGCTTTAAGAGAGAACTGTTTTAAAGGGAAAAATCAGAGTTTAATCATCGGGGAAAAAAATATTTCAAGGGGACTATTATGAAAAATGAATTTGCAAATGGCAAATCCACACAAACGAAAACACAAATTCAAACACTAAAAAATAAAAATGGCCCGGAAGCAGAAATCGAATTGCTGCAGGCAGAATTAAGCCAGGTAAAAGAGGAGCTTCGGCAGGCAACCAGTAATGCTGAAAATGCATTGCGGGTTAAATCGGAATTTCTGGCCAACGTTTCTCACGAAATCCGAACGCCGCTTAATGCCATTTTGGGTTTCAGCCAGTGGCTGCACGAAAATACGCCCGACAGGCAACACCGGGAATATTTGACAACTATTTTGCACAGTGCACGAAACCTGTTAAACCTGCTAAATGATATTCTTGATCTGTCAAAAATAGAATCAGGAAAAATCAATATCGATATTCACCCGATGAATTACCAGGAGGTGATTAACGATATTAAACTTGTATTTCAGCAAAAAGTGGAAGAGAAAGGCCTTTCCATGAAAATAACCACCGATTCTACGGTACCTGATTTTATTTTTATGGATGAACTCCGGTTTTACCAGATTATCTTCAACCTGGTTAGCAATGCCATTAAATTTACCAGCAACGGCCACATACACATTTCGGCACATGCCAAAAAAACCGAAAAAACAGACGAGGTAAACCTGGTTATTTTGGTGGAAGATACCGGAATTGGCATTAAAGAATCTCACCAAAAATCTATTTTCGAAAATTTTAAACAACAAAACGGGCATGACAATAAAGATTTTGAAGGGACTGGTTTGGGACTGGCTATTGTTAAAGGGTTACTAAAGAAGCTGAACGGTACCATTTCTATTAAAAGCAAGCCTGGGAAGGGTTCAGTTTTTACCCTTACTTTTTTCCATGTAAAAGTAAATTTTGATGAAATTACCCGGGTGGAAACATTCCGCGTTGGTGCTAAAATGAAACTCGCTCCGTGCATAATAATGATTGTGGATGACATTAGCTACAACATTTTGGTTTTAAAACAACTGATTAATTCTGAAGATACCCTGTTCATTGAGGCTAAAGACGGCACCGATGCCCTGGCCAAACTAAAAACAGAAAAGCCTGACATTATTTTTATGGACATCCGCATGCCAGGAATTAACGGGTTTGATGCAACAGAACTTATAAAACAGGATAAGGAATTAAAAAACATACCGGTAATTGCATTCACCGGCTCAACGTTAAAAGACCATAACAGCCGAATTAACAACCTGTTCGACGGTTTTCTGCAGAAACCCGTTTTCAAAAAAGACCTGGAAGCTGTTTTAAAACGTTTTTTAAAATTTAGCTACGCAGAAGAAGATTCTGAAATAAAACCAGTTGAAGAAATTCACCAGGAAATTTCAGCTGGCTGTTTAAAAGCCTTGCCAAAAGTTTTGGAAGAATCACGAAATTATTTCTGGCAAAAATGGGAAGAATTAAAAAACAGCCTGGTTATTTTTGAAATAAAGAGTTTTAATGACGAACTGAAAAAAATGGCTTCAGGTTATTCATGCAACCCGATTTTAAATTATTGTGAGGAATTGGAAAAAGGCATTGAAAGTATTGACATTGAGCTAATTAAACGAAAGCTGGATGAATTTCCAAAATTAATTGAAAACATGGAGAGCCAATATCAAAAAATGATTCATTAATTTTGGGGTTTTATATGAATCATGAATAAAAGAATTTCAGAATTCTTAGGATACTTTAATCCGGAAAAACTAAAAAATGATAAGCGAATAGTTGTATTTTCGGTTTGCCTGCTTATTGCTGCCTCCCTCTGGTTTTTAAATGCAATGGGAAAAGATTATACTACTTCCCTCACCTACTCGGTAAAATATGTAAACCCACCCGAAAATTTATTTCTGGCTAACACCCCTCCCTCAAAACTCGAATTAAATGTGCAGGCCCATGGATTCACCTTGCTCAGGCATAAACTGGCCTTTTCGTTTTCTCCCATTGTTATGGATTTGTCTGCAATCAGCCAGTCGCTGGAAAGCAATAACAAAGAATACAGGGTAACCTCTGAATTTTTAATTAACAAAATTGGAGCACAGGTAAGTAAGGAGATTACAATTAGCGGTGTTTCTCCCCAAACTCTTTTACTGGTTTTCGACAGCCTGAATACTAAAAAAGTACCTGTAATTCCGCAGGTTGAACTCAACTTTAAACCCCAATTCTTTTTAATGGGACTTGTTTTACCCCGACCCGACAGCATAGAAATTACAGGGCCTGCAGCCGTGCTCGATACCATCGATGTTTTACAAACGGATAAAATAACCTTTGAAGGTCTGGATAAAAGTATGGAGCGCACTGTGCCTGTGACACACCCGGAAAACATCAGAATTTCACCTGAAAAAATTGCTATTATTGTTCCAGTGGAAAAATTTACTGAAAAAAAAATCTCTCTGCCGGTACAAGTCATTCATTTGCCTGAAGATGTTCAGTTAAAACTTTTTCCGCCAAACATTACGGTTGCTGTAATGGTTGGATTAAGCAAATATGAAGAAGTATCATCCGTTGATTTTACAGCCACAGTGGACTTTAACCAGGCTCTCTCAGGCGAAAATAACCTCGAGGTTTCAGTTGAAACCAACAAGGATTATATTCAATTGATGAAAGTAGTACCCAGTTCCATAGAGTATTTAATTGAATCTGAATGAATTCAAAAATCACAAAATGACTTTAATTGTTGGAATAACTGGAGGTATTGGCAGTGGAAAATCAACGGTTTGCAGGATTTTTAAATTGCTTGGTGTTCCGGTTTTCGAAGCCGACGCAGTTGCCAAAAATTTATATGACACAAATTCTGAAGTTAAAGCCGGATTGATTCGCCTGTTTGGAGAAGAAATTTACACTGCGGATGACTTGCTTGACCGAAAAAAACTTGCTTCTATTATTTTCAACAACGAACTTTACCTGTCTCAAGTGAACGAACTGGTGCATCCGGTTGTTCGTAATGAATTTGTAAACTGGATGAAATTACAACAAAACGTACCATACATTATTCATGAAGCAGCCATTTTATTCGAAAGCGGTTTTTATAAAATGATGAATTTTACCATTCTGGTTTCTGCACCCGAAGAGCAGCGCATTGCACGAGTTGTGGCCCGCGATGGAGTTACAGAACAAATGGTGCGCGAGCGCATGCAAAAACAGTGGAGCGAAGAAAAAAAACAACAACTGGCCAGTAAAATTCTGGTAAACGACAATAAAAATTTGATAATTCCTGAAATTATTCAGATAGATAAAAATTTAAAAGAACATGGGAAAATTTGGTAAATGGATTGGCGGAGGTTTAGGCTGGGCTGTGGGTGGCCCAATTGGAGCAATTTTTGGATTTGTGGTGGGCTCTATTATTGATGGAAGCACCACAGAGATGCAAACCGGGCGAACCACCGGGTATTCGGGAAGAACAACAGCAGGGGGCTACGTAATGAGCCTTTTGGTATTGGTGGCTGCCGTAATGAAAGCAGATGGTAAAGTGCTAAAATCGGAACTGGACTATGTAAAACGTTTTATGGTTCAGAATTTTGGCGAAGCATCAGCCACTGAAGCCATAAAGTTACTGCGCGACCTGTTAAAACAAAACATTCCGGTTAATGAAGTTTGCCGCCAGATAAAACAAAACATGAACTACTCTGCCCGGCTGCAATTGCTTCACTTCCTGTTTGGTATTGCCAATGCCGACGGCCATGTGGAAGATAACGAACGCCGAATAATTGAGAACATTGCAAAAGAAATGGGCATTGGCAACAGCGACTTTGAATCCATCCAGGCCATGTTTGTGCGCAATGTTGGAGCAGATTATAAAATCCTTGAAATTGAACCCAGCGTCTCCAACGAAGAACTGAAAAAAGCTTACCGCCGCATGGCTATGAAATTTCATCCCGACAAAGTGAGCCACCTGGGCGATGATTTTCAAAAAGCGGCAAAAGACAAATTCCAAATGGTTAACCAGGCTTACGAAAACATTAAAAAAGAACGTAAAATTGCATGAGAATTATTTCTACCAATATTGGCGAACCCAAAACCATTGTCTGGAACGGCAAAAAGGAACTAACCGGCATTTACAAATTTTCGGTTGAACATCCCATTTTCCTGGGAACCGAAGATGTGGAAAACGATCATGTAATGGACAGGAAATACCACGGAGGAGTGGATAAAGCCTGCTATTTGTATTCGGCCGACCATTACAACTGGTGGAAAGAATTTTACCCCGAGCTGGAAATGCCCTGGGGAATGTTCGGTGAAAACCTTACCGTTGAAGGTTTGCAGGAAAACGAAATTAACATTGGTGACATTTTTGAAATTGGTGAAGCTGTTATGCAGGCAACTCAACCCCGCCAGCCCTGCTACAAACTGGGAATTCGGTTTAATGATCCCAAGGTGGTAAAACAGTTTGTAGATTCAGGATTTCCGGGCGTTTATGTAAGGGTTATAAAAAACGGGAAAGTACAAAGAGGTGATAAAATGACCCTGACGGAAAAATCCAATTCCATTTCAATCCAAAAAGTTTTTGAGTTGCTTTACACCGACAAATTTCAGGAAAAACCCCTGAAACAAGCGCTTAACAATCCGTTTTTAGCCGAAAGCTGCAGAAGGGACTTGCTGAAAAGATGGAGTACCCATTTGGATAATCTGCAGTAAAAATCTGGATTTCAATTTTAAATGCAATCTACTCCCCGTTTG
>JAZBNQ010000112.1:0-3062 GCA_036350775.1 Mariniphaga sp. | reverse complement strand
TTACATTCGGATGAAACTGCTCGATGTAGGTGCCGGCGCCATCCTGGTATGAAATAAAATGTGCTGTAATTCTTTTTGCAGCCTGCTCATATTTTTCCGGATGCTCCTTTTTTAATTTATAAAGTGCGCGGGAAAGTGTGTTGCCACCTCCCCAAGCCAGTATGTAAATTGGTTCTGAACTGTCTTCCAAAAGAATTTCCACAATTCTTTCAGATCCCGGTGTATCTGCCCAGCCGGAAGGATCACGGTATTCCTTCTTGCCTGGATAGTAATTCGAACGGGGGGTATCCAGGTGTTCGGGATCTTCGTCGCCGAGAAAACTGATACTGCGGAGATAATCAGCCGATGGATAGTCTTTGTTGTGGACCAATAAATTGGAGTGGACCTGGTCATATGCATCAAGCATATTTTCCCACCAGTTCTCTTTGGAATGTCCTTCCCGCTGCCATTTTGAGTTGGTTTCAATAATTGCTTTTACATTTAAATCGCAGGTATAAAGCAGGAACCGGATCATCGAACTGTGATCATCAACTTCGCCGTCGGTCATCACAATAACATGTGGTTTCTTTATTGGTTGAACCGCTATCAAACTTAAATTTAAAAAGAGGGCTGCAATTGCAAGAATATATTTCATTTTAGTATAAAATATTATGGTTTTACAATCAATCTAACTCGCTGATAACTCTTAAGGTCTGAGATTTTCAATATCTTTTACTCCGTAAATCACTTTAAAGCTTTTACTTTTTGAATGCGATGGTATCTTTATCATGTCAATATATTTAGTTTTGCTAATCTTGTAATTCTTTATGGTTGCACGTTTATGATCATACGGCGATAAGCATATAAATTAGGAATGCCATTATCATGAATCTCCAATATGATATGAATTGATTTGCCCTTTGCATCCTTCGGTATTTCCACTTTAACAGAGGAAAAGGAATTATTTTGAATTGTCACTGACCCAACATACGAACTTGGTTCATCATAAAAAAACCATGAGTAGGTCACTGAATCACCATCAGGATCTTTTGAACCATTGGCACTTAGCTCAATGATTGAACCCGCGGTGGCAGTCATATTTAAAACCTGCCGTGTTTTATCTCCATTCAGCACAGCAACAGGGTGGTGGTTGGCATCTTCATACGTATTGGAAATGCTCCAGTCCATTCGGGCAGCAAAGTCATTATTATATCCTTCACTCCAACGTTTGATAGCCTGAGCACCTTCAACTGTATTTCCATACATAAAGTAAGGGTCAAATTTTGTTTCTGCATTTTCATCAATTTTGGCCACCTCCGACATACTTCTTATCCCTTCCACTTTTTCAAAGCTGAAGCGACCACCCCAGCCGCCCTGATCGATTTGCTCGGGATCATTCAGCCCATTGGGATAAACATGCATGAAAGCCGGTGTATCGCCTTCGGTAGCCCATTTTGTATCTGGATAAGCAGCCCCTAACGGACCATGGCTTTGGATGTCATTGCGTTGATAATCTCCATTTTTCGGAGGTTGCCAACCATAAACACTTGTTGCACGAATATAAAACACGCCGGGAAAGTTTTTTGTTATCCATGCACCGGCATCGTCCTGCCCTAAAATATCGAACAGCCTAAGTTTATTTAAGAATTTTGCCAGTTCTTCGGGAGAACGGGTCTCGCGAACTTTCCATATAGCCTGTGCAATGTTGTTCATTCCTCCCCAACCCATTACCCAAACGGGGCGTGGGTCATCTTTATCAACAGAGGCAATAATCAATTCGGAGCCGGGACTGTCTTTGCCTGTCCCCACGTCGCCCATGCCATAGCCCGTTTGACCCATAACCGATATTGATTTTAAATATTCCGGAGTCGGGAAGCCTTCTGCATGTACACTAAGATTTTCATAAGCCTCTTCATAAGCCTCCAAAATTTTGTAGAGCATGTCAGTATTGCTTTGTGTTTTCTTCCAACAGCCGGTTGATACAATCAGACCTTCGATATCAAACTCATTGGCACAAACCAATTGGCGCACCATCGACTGTTCATCATCCGGATCGGCTCCCAGATCGGTGGTATTTATAATTCTGGGTTTAGAGTAACTTGCTTCTGATTTTGGTTCGATGCACCAGTCTGCGCGTTCTTTAAATTCTTTTTGGTATTCTTCGCGCCATCTGGAAATACTTGCTTTACCAGGGCCATCAATATAATGATTAGTATTTTCTACTCGCACATATTGCCCGCCCCAACTAGGCTGGGTTGGATTTTCGGGGTGGTTAATACCGCGGTTTGCACTTACAAGGTAAAGAAAAGAAGGGGTGTCTCCTTCGCATACACCGGTACATCCCATTCCTTCATGCGGGTAAATTTCGCACAAAGGCCCGTGATTAAAACGAATGTGCTCGTTAATCCATGCAAGGTCAGAGATTGGATCATGGCCACCAAACATACCCTGGTAAGTTTTTCTGGAATCGATAATAAATAAATCAGGAAATTCATTCATCATCCACTCATGTGTGGCGTCTTGACAGTAAATCAGAAAAATACGGAGTTTGCTTAAAAAAGCTTTGAGTTCTTCTTCACTTCGTGTGTTTTTAACATCCCAAATAGCCTGGGCTACCTCCCGCGGTCCACCCCAAACACTGATCCATAATGGGCGGGGATCAGGTTTATCGGCAGCGGCAATAATAGCATTGGAGGCTTCGCTGCTCAGTCCCTCACCTATTATTTCTGTATAATCTTGCTTTCTGCATCCCCACTTAATGCTAAGCCCATGGTTATTTGCTTTACCCTCGTATGTAACCGATCGCAGATATTCAGCTTCAGGATAATCCGGATCGTAAGTTTTCAGGTTATCGTAAACCATTTCATACCGGTCAAGTACATCAAGAATATTTTTTTTATGAGCTTCCATAGCAAAAGTGCCCGCAGAAGCTATTAATCCTTCAATATCAAACTCATTGGCATATAATAAAAAACGAACCATCGACTGCATGTCGTCCGGATCGCTTTTCATTGTATTGGGTACATCATCGCCCGCTTTAACTACACCAATGGGAGGGAAGTCCGACATCATTATCAAGCGTA
>JAZBNQ010000111.1:0-2417 GCA_036350775.1 Mariniphaga sp. | reverse complement strand
TTTCTCCGATTTTTCGGTAAGCGGAATTACGGCAATAAACGTTTGGTTTGCCTCCATCAGCCAAAAACCATCTTTTTGAACCGGACTGAGTTTTGCCGGATACCAGAACCACGAACACGCAGCACCCTGGTTGTTTTCCCAGAATTGTTGAAAATTTTCTGCTTTCTCTCCACCAATTGATTCAACGGGTTTAAGTGGTTTTTTTCCATATTTTTGCCGGTTTTTCAGTTCAAAATCTTCTCCCTGCTCGGCTTCAGGAAGATGCCACAAATTGGCACGTACAATTTTGGAATGCAGTGGTGCAATCACCGTGTCGGTGCCGGGAAAGATTTTCGTTGGAGCAGTCAGCAAAATCAGGGTTCCTTTTGACTGCAACGTTTGGGTGTACGGGCTGTGCCCGGAAGTGCTTCTGCGCATGGGGTGTCCGCCGCTAAAACACAGCGGGCCATCAGTTCCTTCTGCCACCAGCGACCAAACCATCTGCTGGTTCGGATTATCAACAATGGTCATTTGAATATTTCCCATTGCATAGGATTTGGAGCAGTAAAACGTTTCGGCAAAAGCATGCGCGCGGTCCATGTGATAAAACGGGCGACTCATTTTTGCCTCAAATGGCAAAGGAATGTTTTCGGTGGCGATGTCACAGATAATTTTGTTGGGTCGGTAAGAAGTGGTGGTTTGCTGAATTTGCGTATGTACATCATCCATTTTTCGGGAAGTGTGGTTGAAAAACGCCCACTGCATGATTTCCATTTCGCCCGGTTTGTTTTGCGCCAGATAACCCCGTTTTTGCGCCCCGGCAATGGTGCCGTCAATTACCTTTAATCCGTAAGTTACAAAATAATAATCGAGCAGGAATCTGGCCAGTTGCCGGGTTTCTTCGTCGGGCGAAAAATCGTACAAATTCAAAAATCCTTCAATGCTGTGCGGGTAATACACCTGTGAATCGTATTCGCCGTTTCCGGTTTGCAGAATACGTTTCGCATAATCCACCAACATTTCTTTCGTCAGTTTTTCGGCTTCTGTTGCTGAATATCCCGATATTTTTGCCGTATCGGGAAACAGTTGCGCGTAAAGTAAAGCGGATGTCCGCCACATGGTTTTATGGTTTTCAGTACCGCCATCGATGGTATTGCCGCCCAGCAGTTCACCCGGTTCGCCCACCAGGTTGTGGTTTTTGGAGAGGTCGAGCCACTCATTTCCACCGTCGGACGGCCTGCGTGATTCGGAATAGTTGCCAACCCACCCATAAAATTTGTTTTTCCATTCATCGCCCATTTTGTCAGCGAGCAGTGGATAAAACCGTGCCCAGTTTTTGCATGCAAAATGGTATTGCTGGCGCAGGTTCCCGGGAATGCTCAAAAAAGCTTTGGCACGTTCCAAATCCTGGTTTAACAAAAGAGCTGCCGTTGCAGGTGGCAGGTCATATTTCAGCGGATCACCGCCAAAGGCTGTAATTTCGCCTTTTTCGTTCCGCGCTTTCGGGCCAAAGTAACCTGTCGGCCCCTGAACGTATGTGCGGCCGGTGTAAGGTGAAATAATGGTTTCCCCTTCCACTGCCCAGGTTTTTACCGGAAGTCCGGTGTCGGGGCATTTTGAAATGGCCTGCGAACGTTGGCCAAAGCCAAGATTGGCAATGCGTTCGGTCATGGGTGCCATTCTTTGCTGAAACCCTGCTTCGTCGGGATAAGTGGAGCAATCCCATGGTGGCTGGGAAGAAGCTATTTGAATTCCAACAAATACCATTAATATTAAAAAGAATATTTTCATGTATCGATTTTACAACCTAAATTACAAGTTACAAATCTCAAAAAAATTCCAAAAATTCAAATTTCAATTTCCAAACTAATTCCAATTCTCAATTTTTCAAACTGTAAACAACCGAAAACGGTATGGCAAACCAATTCTTGTTTTTTTTCGATTCGCCCTTTACTCTCTGCTATTTTTCGAATCTTAGCCATCTTCCGCTGTATGCTTCCAGTTCAACTGGTGATCCTGGTTTTAGTGTTTCTCCCGAAATAGGATCAGTAACATTTCGGTATTCAAAATACTTAAAATTCAAATCTATTGATTTTGCTTCATCGTCATTAATAAAAAAATAGTGGTCGGCTTCGGGTGCTGCAAGACGGTAAACGATGGCATTGGGACAGGAGTAAGGCGATTCAAGTCCTCCAAGTGTCTGTTTCAGCGTCCATTCTTCCATAAAATCATTTCCGGGAGATTTCATGGCGAATGCTGCATCAGCAGCTAAAATTACGGCTGTTCCTTTTCCAGGTTTGTTTTCTGTAACCGACGGTTTACCGTTTTGAAACCGTTCAATCACTTTTGCCGAAGTGGGGTGGATGTCCATTACAAAACCATCCAACACATGTTCGCCAATTTTCCATTTTACATTGTTGGAGTATTGAAAGTCTGCA
>JAZBNQ010000110.1:0-2944 GCA_036350775.1 Mariniphaga sp. | reverse complement strand
GAAGATCTGTTTCAGATGCACGTTTTCCAGCGGAAGTTTCAGTTCCTCAGAAATCTCCTTGCGTGTGCCAAACGGCGTTTGCGATGAAGCCCACATGGTAATCTTTCCGTCTTTAAAAACAGCAGTGGCTGCATGCGTTTCAATGGAAGCATGTGCCTTGTAGCCATCGTGGTATTCTTCTTCAAAAAGAAGATCAGCTTCCTTTTTTCCTTGTTCAGGATCGCCGCCGCTGTGCCTTACCCGGCTTTGGGTTGCCGTTTTCAAAATATGTGCAAAAATGGTTTCATCGTCGGCCTTTGACGAAGGAATTTCCCAATCTGCTTCGATGACATTCACGGCTTTTTCGGCCATTTCAGGATGCTCATGAAGCACCACAATAAAATCGCCTTCCCTGAGCAGTTTAACACCTGCCATGGCTTCAGCCTTGGAGGTGTCAACCGAAATAAGTTTTGAGCCATGAGCCGGTGGTCGCAAAATACGGGCATAAAGCATTCCCGGAAGTTGCTTATCAGCAGAATACAAAGCCTTGCCGGTCACTTTCTCCAAAGAATCTCTGCGCAGATAGGATTTTCCAATGATGTCAAACTCACCAGGATTTTTAATGGGCGGTTTTTCGCTCAGCCCCCGAACTATTTTTTTGCCTTCTGTTAATTCTTCGTAGGTAACAAATTTCGATTTGTCAGCCTTGACCAGCACTTTACCTTGTGTGGCTTCGAGTTGCTGAACAGGAACGTTCATTTTTTCAGAGGCCAGCTCGATTAAAACCAGCCGTGCCTCGGCAGCGGCAGCCCGAATCAGCGGATCGTGGAAACGGGTGGTCATGGATCCCCAGGTACCTGCATCGTAAGGAACCAGATCGGTATCGCCCATAATCATGTTTACGCGGTCGAGGCTCACCTCCAGTTCATCGGCCAACACTTGGGCCAGAGAGGTGTTAATGCCCTGTCCCATTTCAATTTTTCCGGAAAAACAATCCACAAGACCGTCTTCGCGAACCCGCAGGTAAGCATTGAATTCCGGATATTCCTCCTTATCATTTCCCCTGAAAGCTTTGGTAAATGCAAGCTGGCTCAGTGAAAAAACGATAATAATTCCACCACCCAGTTTTTTGATAAACTCGCGCCGGTCGAATTGCACCGGAGGGGAGTCAACTGTATCGAAATAAAGCTTGTTAATTTTATCTGCTTTCATAACTTCGGTTCTCCTTTCATTGCTTTAGATGCCGATGCAACCGCGTCGATAATTCGGGTGTGTGCCCCGCAACGGCAAAGATTATCTTCCATTCCTGCAATAATATCTTCGCGCGTGGGTTCCGGATTCTGATTGAGCAGTCCCACCGCGTTCATAATCATGCCAGGTGTACAGTAACCGCACTGCAGGGCGTCATTGTCCACAAAAGCCTGCTGCACCGGGTGCAATTCTCCGTTTTCGGCCAAACCTTCGATGGTTGTAATGCGGGCATCCTGGATATCTTCCAAAAAAATGCCACATGATCTTACCGGATCGCCATCCCAAAGTACGGTGCACGAACCGCAGTAACCCAAGCCACAACCGTATTTGGTGCCTGTTAATTTAAAGTGGGTGCGCAACGCCCAGAGCAACGTCTGGTTTTCCTCAAACGCCACTTCCACTTTTTTGCCGTTTAGTTCAAACTGAACCTTTTTCTCCATATCAATTAATTTAAGTTGATTTCCTTTGAATATTCTTCTGGTGTATCGATATCGCGTAAAATTTCCGGCAGGTTGCATTCGGCTTCCTCCACATCACCGCCAAATTTTTCCATCAGTTGCCGGAGTCCCTTCTCCGGATCAAGGTTTTCGATTTCGGATTTGTATTTTGTTTCAATTAACACCGGGTGGCCTCTTCTCCCGTTGGTTACCGGAATAATAATTCCCTTACCTGAATTTTGCCAGGCATTTATTACCAGCCGGGAAACTTCGCCCGGAATTTGTGGTTGATCGCCCAAAAAAACCAGTGCAGCTTCAGCGCCAACCGGCAACGCACGGAATCCGCAAATCACTGAAGACAACATTCCCTCTGCATAGTTTTCATTCATGCAGGTTTTTACGGGTAATTTCCCGATTTGTTTTTTTATTTCAATATGATGTGAACCCAGCACCACCAGAATATTTTTATTCAGCACAGGTAAAATATTCAGGATAACCGTTTCAATAATGGTTTTACCATTGAATGGCAGCAACATTTTTTGTTGTTTCATTCGCGTGGATTTACCAGCTGCTAAAACGATTGCCCAAATGTTTTTATTCATCGGTTTTATTTAATTGTGAACGCACCTGTACCAGTTGTGCGGCAATACTTACTGCAATTTCCTGGACAGTTTTCGAATGTATGGGCAAACCGATTGGTGTATAAACTTTTTCCCATTGCCCCGGAGTTGCCCATCCGTTTTTAATAAAATGATCGCGAACCTGCAGCACCTTTTTACGGCTCCCCATCATTCCAATGTAACCGGCGCCGGAGCGGATAAAATGTTTCAGCACTTCGCTGTCGTTTTTATGCCCGCGAGTTACAATTACGATAAACGTATCGCGGCGGGGAAGAATTTCAACCAACGCCTTTTCCATTTTTCCGCAAAGAATATTGTCGGCTGCGGAAAGGTTGACCTTGTTGGCGAATTCCGGGCGGTCATCCCAAACTGTTACCTCAAAATCGAGAAGTTTTCCCATGTGTGCCAGTGCTTTTCCCACATGCCCGGCACCGGCAATAATCAATTGCGGCAACGGAACCACGCTTTCCAAAAAAGTGTAATTGTCTTCAAACTCAGGCGAGGTATGTTCTACAATGACATTAAAATCGCCGGCTTTTGGAACCCGAAGCATCTCTTCTGCCTTCTGAACCACATCTTTGTGCATTTTCCCTGACACTTCACCCAAATTTTCAGCAGTTACCCAAAACCGCTCCAAATCCATATTTCCTGAAGTAT
>JAZBNQ010000109.1:0-15011 GCA_036350775.1 Mariniphaga sp. | reverse complement strand
AGTTTTAAAAAGGCAATAGAATCAATGGTTTCAATTAATTCGCGAAATCTTGACTGGAAAGTCTGCATCACAAATTGCCGCCACGAAGGATATTCATAAATCCATTTATCGAGTAGCTCCACCGGGACCATTAAAGCTTCGGTTTCTATTTCGGCAAAAGCCATCACATTACTTTTTGAATGAGCCATGCAACAGGTTAACGACATGGCACAAACTTCATTCTCCTTTAAATAATAAAGCAGCAATTCATTCCCGTCGTCATTTGTGCGCGAAATACGAATCATTCCATTTATGATTAGGGGGAAACTGGAAATAAACTGTCCCTCGCGTATTAAAGGTTCGTTTGTCCTGAACTTTTTCCGCACCCCTTTCTGCCGGATTTCTTCAAGCAAATCATTTTCCAGAAAGCTGTACAGTTTTGCTACATCATCCACAATCTGAAAAATTCAGGTTAAAACATATCCTTCATTTTTTCGAAAAAGGATTTTTCAGAAGATGATGGTCCATCCTGAAATCCAGGAGATTCCAGAAGTTTCTCCAGCATTTTACGCTCATCGGGATTCAGTTTTTTCGGAATCCAGACATGAATTCTTACAAGCAAATCGCCACGACCGTAGCCATTAACGTCGGGCAATCCTTTACCACGGAGGCGCAGAATTTTTTCAGGTTGGGTGCCCGGTTCAATTTTAACTTTTACCTTGCTTTCAACTGTGGGAATTTCGGCGGTTGTACCCAAAGTTATTTCCGGAAACGACAAAAAGAGATTGTAAATCAGGTTGTTTCCATCGCGTACCAGCTCAGGATGTTCCTCTTCGGTAATAACAACAAGTAAATCGCCGTTAATTCCGCCACGGCGGGCCGCATTTCCTTTTCCTGTAACCGTCATTTGCATGCCCTCTCCCACCCCGGCAGGGATTTTGATTGGAATAATTTCCTCGTCGCGAATCACACCTTCGCCGGCGCAGTGGTTACATTTATCCGTAATTATTTTCCCGTCGCCCTGACAAGTCGGACAGGTTGATGAAGTTTGCATTTGACCCAGCAGGGTATTGGTAACTCGGGTTACCCGTCCAGAACCACGACAAGTTGAACAGTTGGAATACGCTGAAGCATCTTTTGCACCGGTGCCGTTACAATGCTGGCACTGAACATATTTTTTTACCTTTATTTTTTTCTCGGCACCGTTGGTCACCTCACTTAGGTTAAGTTTAACTTTTACCCGAAGGTCGGAACCGCGGGTAACTCGCCGGCCACCGCCGCTACTCCCATATGAACGTCCACCGCCAAAACCGCCGAAACCGCCAAAATGGCCACCGAATATGTCGCCAAAAGCAGAGAAAATATCTTCGACATCTGTAAAACCGCTAAATCCGCCACCACCGGCTGCGCCACCCATTCCTGCATGGCCAAACTGATCGTATCGTTGTTTTTTATTGGGATCGCGAAGAACTTCATAAGCTTCGGCAGCTTCCTTAAATTTTTCCTCAGCTTCTTTATTCCCCGGATTTTTATCAGGGTGAAACTGAAGTGCCTTTTTGCGGTAAGCCTTTTTTATCTCATCTGCCGAGGCATCTTTGCTAACTCCCAGTATTTCGTAATAATCTCTTTTTGCCATGTTTTCTTTTGAATTTTTATTCTCCTACCACTACCTTGGCATAGCGGATTACTTTATCGTTTAGGGTGTATCCTTTTTGAATTACGTCCACCACTTTTCCTTTTAGTTTTTCTTCAGGGGCCGGAATTTTTGTTAATGCTTCATGGTGATCCACATCAAAAACCTGGTGTAACGCGTCTATTTCCTTTACATTATTTTGTTTCAGAAACTCTCTGAACTTACTGTAAATAAGCAAAGTTCCCTGCTTTCCTGCATCTTCTTCGGGAACATCTTTCAGCAACTGGATGGCCCGTTCAAAATCATCAATTACCGGAAGAATTCCTGTCAATACTGATTCTCCGCCTGATTTTATCAAATCAGCTTTTTCCCTGACAGTCCGTTTTCTGAAATTGTCAAATTCGGCCTGCAACCTCAGGTGCTTATCTGACAAATCTTTCAATTTATCTTCCAATTCTTCAATTTTATTCTCTTTTTTATCCTTTTTGGATTTTTTCTTTTTATCAGCTTTGTCATTTTCAGCAGTACTTTCTTCATGCTGTATTTTCTTCTTCTCTTCTCCGTTGCCGTTTAATCCTTGATCTTCAGCAGTTTCTTTTATTTCTGCTTCTTGTTTATTTTCGGTTTTCTGATTTACTTTATTTTCTGACATAGTTCTTTCCTTTTAAAATACGATGTGATTAATCAAAAAATTTGCCATGTAAGTATAAAAGACAAATTGACACCCAACCTGCTATTGGATGTCAATTTATGTCAATAGATTGTATTCAAAAAAAATCGGATTATTTGACAAGTTTTTCCAAAGTAGCTTCCAAAGCCGGCCCCCGTAGTTTCCTTGCAATAATTATCCCGTTTTCATCAATTAAAAAGTTATCGGGAATACCACGCACCCCATAAATGGCGGCATGTTTTGACTGCCAGTGTTTCAGGTCACTTATATGGTAAGGCCACTCGAGTTTGTCGGTTGCTATTGCCTTCACCCACTGATCTTTGGAGCGATCGAGCGAAACACTAAAAACGGTAAAACCTTTTCCGTTGGAAAATTCTTTGTCTTTGTACTTTTTGTAAGCCTGCACCACTATTGGATTTTCATGGCGACAAGGCCCACACCAACCTGCCCAAAAATCGAGCAAAACCAATTTTCCTTTTGTATCCGAAAGTTTGTAGGTTTCGCCGTCTGCCGATTGTCCAATTAACTCAGGTGCTTTATTTCCAATGTTTATTCCCAATTTTTGCTGGCCGAATGAAATTCCGGTTGCCAGAATTAAAATGCCAACTAATAGAATCATTTTCTTCATAAATTTTCTGTATTTTATTGAATGTTCAAAAATAGAATTAAATTTTAAATCATAACATTTCTGAACTTTTAAGGTTTTAAGTGCGCGTTATTTTTGCCCCAATTTGTTTGAGGCGGGTTTCAATATTTTCGTACCCACGGTCTATTTGTTCAATATTATCGATGGTACTTTTTCCTTTGGCTGAAAGGGCTGCAATAAGCAATGCAATTCCTGCCCTGATGTCGGGCGAAGTCATTTTTGTTCCACGCAGGCAATGTTCGCGGTTCAGTCCAATTACGGTTGCCCGGTGCGGATCGCACAGAATAATTTGTGCACCCATATCAATAATTTTATCGACAAAAAACAGGCGGCTTTCAAACATTTTCTGATGAATAAGAACGCTGCCTTTTGCCTGGGTTGCCACTACAAGAAAAACACTCAGCAAGTCAGGTGTCAGGCCGGGCCAGGGCGCATCGGAAATGGTCATTATGGAACCGTCGATATAATTTTCAATTTCGTAATGTTGTGTATCTTTTATCAACAGATCGTCATTATGTTGTTCCACCCTTATTCCCAATCTTCTGAAAGAATTCGGAATAATTCCCAAATGTTCCAAACCCACATTTTTAATGGTAATTTCTGAGGCAGTTAGTGCAGCAAGGCCAATAAAACTACCCACTTCAATCATATCGGGAAGAATCCGGTGCGAACATCCTTTTAGTGAACTTACTCCGTTAATGATGAGCAAATTGGAACCAATTCCTGAGATTTTGGCTCCCATAGAAACCAGCATTTTACAAAGTTGCTGCAAATACGGCTCGCATGCTGCATTATAGATGGTTGTGGTACCTTCAGCCAAAACAGCAGCCATTACAATATTTGCTGTACCTGTAACAGATGCTTCCTCGAGCAACATGTAAGCTCCGCGTAGTTTTTTGGCTTCAACGGAATACCATTTATTTTGGACATCGAAATAAAAATTTGCTCCTAAATTTTGCAGGCCGGTAAAATGGGTATCCATGCGCCTCCGGCCAATTTTGTCGCCACCCGGTTGTGGAATAAATCCCTGTCCAAAGCGGGCAAGAAGCGGACCGATAATCATAACGGAACCGCGCAAGCTGGAAGCTTGTTTGGCATAGGTCTCGGTTTTAAGGTAACCGACATTTACTTTGGCTGCATTAAACCTGAAAACACCTTTTTGATGCCGCTCAACCTGCACGCCCAGCCCCTTCAAAATTTCGATGAGTTTTAGCACATCGCTAATTTCGGGGACATTTTTAATGGTTACATCATCTGTCGTAAGTAAAACGGCACAAATAACCTGAAGCGCTTCGTTTTTGGCACCCTGGGGCTCCAGAGTTCCTTTTAGTGAATTTCCACCCTCAACCAGAAAAGTTGCCATTTGAGGTTCAGTTAGTTATTTCCTTTTCTTTTTTTTCTTTTTATTCTGGGGAATTGGTTGTGCTATCCGAACTTCTGAAAGTTGAATATCTCTGGGAACTTTAAGTTTGTGCCCTGAGAGTTCTTCCAGATCGATGAATATTTTTTCATCTTCAACCGAGTCTTTATTCCAAGCCTGGTAAAGTTTTTTCATTTGGTTGGCAATCTGCTCAATGAGAATAAGTTGTTCTTCACCTTCCATTTCAATTGCCTTGTCAATTAGTTTTTGAGTAATCACCCCATAATGCCGTAATTTTATATCAGTCTGATTATAGGGAACTCTACGCGGTTTTTCCGTTAAAATATCAGGGGAAGGCGGGTCGTAAGGATAATCGATATCGAGTTTAAAATCAGACATTATTGCTATATGATCCCACAGTTTATGCTTGTATTCGGCAACGTCTCGTAAATAAGGATAAAGGTTCCCCATAACATCGATTATAGCCTGTGCCGACTGGTTTCGTTTTTCCCGATCTTCTATGGTGAACAGGTGATCGACCATGTTCTGAATATTTCTTCCGTACTCAGGCATCGGGAGTTTTTTTCTTTTCGTATTATAGTCCATGAATTGTATGAATTATTTTCAACTATTTTATTTTCGGGAAAATTGAGGGTTTTTCTATTTTCCACGTGCAAAACTAATGATTTCTTTGCAATACGCAATTTTTGACATTTTGTTGTTTTAAACTTATCTTTTGATTTTCAATTTGGCAAATTTAAGCAACAACTGCTTCTGTCCGGCATTCTGAAAAAATACTGTTGCTTTTTTGTTAGGCGAAACTCCTTCAATTTTTATCACCTTCCCTATTCCAAAACGTTGATGCTCCACCATCATTCCCTGCATAATTTTTTCCGGTTCGTCACCTAAAAAGCTTTCGTTTTCAGCAGTTTCCGTGTTCTGTTTTTCGGCTTTCCGTCTAAAAATATCCTGTCGCCAAGGTTTCTGCACAGGTTTATCCTGTTGCTGACGGGCCAGTGAACGGGCCCTAAAACCTGAATGCAAGTTCTGTTCAACGAAAGATGAACGGGTTGCAGGCCTTATCCGGCCATTTTCCACCATTCCGTCAAGGTACTGTTCATCCATTTCGACCAGAAACCTGCTGGGAGAGCAAAACTCGAGGTTTCCCCAGCGATAGCGTTGGTTGGCATAACTGAACCACGCATTTTCTTTGGCACGGGTGAGTGCAACGTAAAACAGCCGCCGCTCCTCTTCCAATGCTTCCGGTGTTTTTTTCTCTTCAGCTTGAGCTGAAGGAAACAAATTTTCCTCAAGGCCAACCACAAACACATTTTTAAATTCCAGGCCCTTGGCCGAATGTACGGTCATCAGAGTCACTTTATCGCGATCTTCATCCTTTTCTGAATCCTGATCGGTAAGCAGAGCCACATCTTCCAGGTAATTTTCCAGTTTTGCCGGCCGGCCTTCTTCCAGTGCATTTATGCTGAATTCCTGAATACCATTTAATAGTTCCTGAATATTTTCATGACGACTCAAACCCTCCGGTGATTTGTCGCTGTGCAATTCTTTTAAAATACCTGTTTGTTGGGCAATGGTTTTAGCTGCCACCCAGGCATCGCCTTCTTCTAAAGCTTTTGCAAATTCCTGAATGAGTTTAATAAATTTTAATATTTTCGTAGCCGTTCCTTTATTTAAATTTGCCGGATTTTCATTAGGCAGTGCTGTAATAATTTTCCAGATTGAAGTTTCGGCCTCCACTGCTGCAGTTTCCAGTTTTGATAACGTGGTTTGGCCTATTCCCCGCGCCGGATAGTTTATGATGCGTTTGAGTGCTTCATTGTCCCACGGATTAATAACCAACCGGAAATAGGCCAGCAAATCTTTTATTTCTTTTCGCTGGTAGAAACTGAGTCCACCATAAATTTTGTAGGGAATATTACGCTTTCTAAGTGCCTCTTCAAAAATTCTAGACTGTGCATTGGTTCGGTACAAAATAGCGAAATCCTGGTGTTTATAATGATCACGCAATTGTGTTTCGGTTATCTCCTGAGCCACCAAAAAACCCTCTTCGTTGTCGGTTAAGGCCGAAATAACCCGGATATTTTTCCCCGTGTCATTTTCTGAAAAAACGGTTTTGGGAATCTGACGTTTGTTTTTAGCAATAATGCTGTTGGCCGCATTTACAATGGTTTGTGTGGAACGGTAATTTTGTTCGAGTTTAAATATTTTATGCCCCGGATAATCGGATTGAAAGCTCAGGATATTCTCGATTCGCGCGCCGCGGAAAGAATAAATGCTCTGGGCATCGTCGCCTACAACGCATATATTTTGATGATTTGCAGCCAGTTTTTTCACAATCAGGTACTGGGCGAAGTTGGTATCCTGATACTCATCCACCAAAACATAATCAAAGCGTTGCTGGTATTTTTCCAGAATTTCGGGATGATCGCGAAAAAGCAGGTTGGTTTTCAACAACAGATCATCAAAATCCATAGCACCTGAAAGGCGGCATCGTTTTACATATTCTTTATAAATTTCTAATATGGCAGGCATTCGCATTCCCTTGTCAGCCAGACGAATTTCCTCATTCTGCGCATAAACAGCCGGCGTTATCAGGTTGTTTTTGGCCATGGAAATACGGGCTGCAACACTTCCAGGTTTATACATTTTATCATCAAGCTGAAAACTTTTGATGATGGTTTTTATGAGGCTTTTACTGTCGGCTGCATCAAAAATGGTAAAATTTGAAGGGTACCCGATGGTTTCATGTTCAGCACGCAAAATACGGGCAAAAATTGAGTGAAAAGTTCCCATCCACAGGTACCGGGCAGTGTTTTCTCCAACCACAGAGGCAATGCGTTCCTTCATTTCGCGGGCAGCTTTGTTGGTAAATGTAAGCGCCAGAATTGTGGATGGACGTGCGCCCTGTTTCAGCAAATGAGCAATCCGGTATGTTAGCACCCGCGTTTTTCCTGAACCAGCTCCTGCAATAATAAGTGCCGGGCCTTCGGTTGAAACCACGGCCTCCTGCTGTGATTTGTTTAATTCTTTGAGGTAATCCAAAACCATTCAAAATCAATTTCAAAATGAAAAGACAAAAATAGGGTATGTTAAAGGGATTATACCGTTTTTTTTCGGTCATTTTTCAACAACTTAATTAAATTGGTTTCTCACCGCTTCAAAAAACCTATTTTTGTGCACTTCAAAACAATTAAATAAAAATTATACGTTAATATTGTAGCTTTAAGAATCAAAGTTTTTTATGAAGAAAAAAGGCCACATATCCTTATTCGTTTTACTGTTTTTCTTTTTAAACCTTGCCGCTGCCCAGGCGCAATTGTCGGCTCCGGGTTCAGCAGCAACAGCAAATACGGCGTACCCAACATTTCCTGAAACAGATAATATTTTTGTTTTCTGTACCGAAACAGATGGAATAAACGCAGGTTCTTTACAGGTTCAAACTGAATTGGAAGGAACAAAAACCTTTTTGTGGGAAAAATATAATCCGGCAACAGCAGCGTTCGAATCTTATTCATCTGAAAGTTCAGAAAACCTCGAATCCACAATAACTTCTCTTGAAAACGGCGGATACCGCGTGACCATAACCCAGATTGAAACCACCGAAATTCACCGGGCCTGGGTTTTTAATAATTGGATCTCGGCCACCGCAGAAGTTACAGAATCGGATTGTGAATCATTCAGATTAAACGGCTCTTTTCTGTCGTCACCTATGATTTATTACGACCCGGCTGACAATGCTGAACTGGAGGTTTTTAAAGACATTCAGGTGGAATGGAAAGTAGGGAATACAACCATTGCCACAGTCATTAATCCGCAAATTTTCGACCCGCCAACCAGCGACACGGAATATACTTTGAGGGTTTACGATGCTTTTGGTTGCGAAACCAATGTTACAGTGGTTTACGAATCAATTGTTACAAAAGCACAATTTACTGTTGACCAGCAGCAGGGAGAAGCACCTTTAACGGTTGCATTTACCAATCAGTCAGAAAATGCAGATCCGGGATTGTACGAATGGTTTTTCTTCCGCAGTTTGGATGATATTAAACGGGAATCTGAAAACACCCAGCAACCCATAGATAGTATTATGATTGTTGCTTATGATCAAAACCCGGTTTATACCTACGAAAATTCTGGCTCATACATGGTGAAACTTGTTGCAAAAAAAACCTCTGAATTATATACGTGTGTTGATACGTTTTATCTTGATGACTATATTTTTGTTGATACTTCGTTTGTTGCCGTACCAAATGTTTTTACACCAAATGGCGACGGTACCAACGATTTATTCGTTGTAAAATACTGGTCGATGCAAAGCATTAAAATTTCATTATTCAACCGCTGGGGAAAACGCATCCATTTTTGGGAAAGCGATAATGTTCGCGGGTTTGAAGACACTTATACTGCAGCGGTTTGGGATGGAAGGCTTGGTGGCGGCCGTTTTGCAAGCCCCGGTGTTTACTATTACATTGTTGAAGGAAGAGGCAGGGACGATAAACCCCGAAAAGCCCACGGTTTCTTCCATCTTTTCAGGGGCAAAGATTAATTATTTCATTTTACAGATTTGGCATTTAAAGAAAACCAAAAAGTGCTTCCTTCTCCTTCTTCAGATTCGAGCCAAATCTTTCCACCCAGCAATTCGGCATAAGCTTTTGCAATTGAAAGTCCTAAGCCCGAGCCTTCGTAAGGTTTGGTAATGTTAAGGTCGGCCTGGATAAAACGTTCAAAAACAGCCTCGTGTCTAGCTTTTGGAATTCCTATTCCGGTATCTTTTAACCAGAACAAAAACGAATCATTTTTACGCTGACACCAAAACTCAATAGAACCCTCCTGAGTAAATTTTATTGCATTTTTAATAAAATTGGCCAGCACCGATTCCAGTTTATTTTTATCAGTGTATATAAAAATCTTTTCGTTTGAAAAAGAATTCTTAAGATTAAACTGAAGACCTTTGTTTTTGGCTGCCGGCTGAAAAAATCCGAAAAGAAAATTTATAGATTCGTTCAGATCAACTTTTGACAAATTTAATGTCGCCTCCTTCGATTCAATTTTTGAAATTTCAATTATATCGTTTATTGTATCAAGCAGTCGCTCGCTGCTTTTTTTTACATAATCTATGTAATTTTTATAATTTTCATCTGAAATATGGGGATCCTCAAGAAGGTTTACGAAACCCAGAATTCCGTTCATGGGAGTTCGTATTTCATGGCTCATATTGGCAAGAAATATTGATTTCAACCGATCGCTTTCTTCCGCTTTTTCTCGTGATTTCTGAAGGTGATGTTTAATAAATTTTTGATGTTTTGCGTAACGTCTCGACAAAATAAAAATTATAAATGTACTGATTAAGACAAAAATAATTCCCTTTACCGATTGCAGATTGGACCAATGCAAAGAATCTTTCACATAAGTTTCCAGTAAAATATCTGTAAAAATTATCCAGCAAACACCTAACAAAAAGTATGTTAATGCAATCCGAAACTCAAAACCCGGTTTTTTTTTCATATAAATCTGTTTACAGTTTAAGCAAAAACGAAAATCAACTTTGCTGTTCACCTGCAGAATCTTATTTAACTATCCATTTCAAAATATTTGAATCTTCAACGGATATGAAATAACTTCTATGGAATTTCAAATATGCTCCTGCGTGGTTAAATAGCAATCAGGTTCGTTTTAATTTTGGTATTATGAATCTTTGCACCAAATGTTAAATGTATTAAAATATTGCTTTTTACTTATCCTGTTTTGCCTTTAACCTCCTGTGCCTTTTCAAAGTTATTGCCAAATAATATAACGCATTAATTTACAAAAGGTTTACAATGGTATTTCATAATGAATACCTGCCCCCGGTCCAAGAGGAATTCCTAGAAGCAACCAAACAATTAAAAGTAAAATCCAGGCAATCGTAAAAACTATTGTATATGGCAACATTGCGGCAACTATTGTTCCTATTCCCGTTTTAGGTTCATATTTCTGAAAGAATGCAATAATCAGAGCGAAAAAACTCATCATGGGCGAAATTACATTGGTAACACTATCGCCAATACGAAAAACCACCTGTGACAATTCGGGTGAGTATCCCATAATCATAAACATTGGGATGAAAATTGGCGCCAATATGGCCCACTTGGCCGAAGCGCTTCCCATGAGCATATTAATAGCCCCCGAGAGCAAAATAAAAAGAATCATCAGGGGAATAAGCCCGATGTTGGCAGACATTAGAAAGTTGGCTCCATTAACAGCCATAATTATTCCCAAATTACTCCATTTAAAATAGGCCACAAACTGCGCTGCAAAAAACACCAGAACAAGATAAGTCGCCAGTGTTTTCATGGAACCTGCCAGACCACTCATCACATCGGCATCATTTTTAAACTTACCGGTAGTAAAACCGTAGGCTAGGCCCATGGCGCCCGCCGTTATAAACAACATAGCTACCACACCTTTAATGAGCGGGGAGCTCAGAAATCCGCCATCCTCTCCCCTAAAAAATCCGTTTTCCGGAATAATCCCAATCAGTGTTACAGCAAAAATCGCCAGAAATGCAAGCGTAGCCCTCAACAATCCTTTCTTTTCAATTTTCGATAACCTGTCAAAAGAATTTTCAACTTCGTCAGTTTCTCCGGTATATTTTCCCAACCGGGGCTCTACCAGTTTCTCGGTTACAAATGTTCCGGCAAATGCAATAACTATGGTTGATACCACCATAAAATAATAGTTGGCCGTTGGATTTACCTGGTATGTGGGATCAAGTATCTGGGCTCCTTCTTCCGATAGTCCTGCAAGAAGCGGATCGATAGTTCCCAACACCAGGTTGGCGCTAAATCCGCCAGAAACTCCAGCAAATGCAGCAGCCATTCCAGCAATGGGATGTCGGCCAACAGCAAGGAAAATTACTCCTGCCATGGGAATCAGCAAAACGTAACCAATATCTGAAGCCACGTTGGAAAGAATCCCTGTAAACACTACCACAAATGTGAGCAGGTGTCTTGGCGAATTCAATACCAGCAACCGAATGATGGTATGAACCAGTCCGCTCTTTTCAGCAATGCCAATTCCCAGCATGGCCACCATTACGATTCCCAGCGGAGCAAACCCGGTGTAATTATCCACCATTTCAAGTAAAATACGGTGAACACCTTCCTTCGAAAGCAAGTTTACTGGTCTCACGATTTCTTTGGTTCCCGGGTGAATTACCTCCCAGCCAAGCAGATGTCCGAGCAGCGAAAAAACAAGCGCACCTAATGCAAACAAGGCAAAAAGTGTAGCTGGGTGAGGCAGGGCGTTGCCAGCTCGTTCGGTCCAGTTTAACAATCGTTGAAAAATTCCCAGCGTTTTTTTCTTTTTTTGTATCATCATCCTGAATTCAAATCTATAAATATTTATAATGCTGCTTTAAACTATTTTGTGTTTATTTCCATATTACTTTTTGGGAAACTGGTACTCTGCCGGGTGAAGGAAAATCCATGGCAACATGTCCAACAAAAAAGAACCCAAGCAATTGTTGTCCGGGTTTTAGTTCAAGCATAGATTGAATATAAATTAAAAACGGAGGGGTTGCCCAAAAAGCGCCCAATCCCAAATCGGTAGCGGTAAGCCACATGTTTTGTACCGCCATGGAAACTGCGGCCATTTCTTCCCACTCAGGAATTCGTTTGGCTGCATCGCGCTGCATGACAATGGTCATTGCCACAGGTACGTGTATTAAATTATCCCTGAATTTGATTGCCTTTTGCATATTGATTTCTTCACCTTGTTTCTGTTTTTCTTCCAGCAAAGCAAAAATCGATTTGGCCAGCTTTTGTTTGCTTTCACCCTGAAAAACAGTAAACCGCCAGGGTTCAGTATTTTTATGATTTGGTGCCCAGTTTGCATTTTCCAGCAAATTTAAAATCAACTTCTTTTCCACTTCTTTATTAGCCAAAAATTTCGGTGGTGTGGCACGCCTGTTTTTTATAATTTCGTTCAAATTCATATTCAATTATTTATATGAGTCCGTTTGATCGGCCAGTGAGGTTACAAAGTTTGTAAATAATGCGGGCTGCCACATTGGCATCCCATTCGTTGTTTCCGGTTTCGCACACATCAAATCCGATGATTTTCCGTCCGCTTTCAACCACCTTTTTTAGCAGGAAAACAGCTTCCGGAAAATCCAATCCGCCGGGCACCGGAGTTCCTGTGTTCGGACAAAGTTTCGGGTCGAGCCCGTCGATATCAAAACTGATATAAACCCGTTCCGGAAGTTGTTCCACAATTTCGCCGCACTGCACATTCCAGGTTTTCCCATCAAAACGGTTTTCCTTTAATTCCTGATCGAAAAACACAGCAACACGATCTTCATTATTTTCAACAACTTCCATTTCCTCCTCGCAGTAATCGCGTATTCCTACCTGCACCAACTTTGAAACTGCTTTTTGCTGCAAAACATTATTAAAAATGGAAGCATGAGAAAAAGTGAATCCCTCATAACTTTCACGCAAATCGAGGTGGGCATCAATTTGTAATATACCGAAGTCTGAATAATTTTCAGCAAGCGCTTTTATAAATCCAAGCGGAACGCTGTGGTCGCCTCCAACAATTCCAATTAATTTTCCGGAATCCATCAGTTTTTTCGACTGTTTAAATACCCAATCATTCATTTTGCTGCTACCTAAATTTATTCCATTCAGGGCTTTCCTCATCGATAACTCTTCAGCAACCTTACCTCCCTTTTCCAGAAAGTTGATATAAGGCCAGGCCAGTTGCCGCAATTCATTCCGTTTTTTTAGGATTGTCTGATCTCCCGGACGCATGTATATTCCTAGTTTCCAGGCATTTTCCACATCCGGATCGAAAAGATCGAGCTGCGAGGAAGCCTCACGAATGGCCTCGGGTCCCAATGCAGTACCTTCGCTGTATGAAACGGTAACATCCCACGGAACGGGCAACAAAACCAGCCGGGCAGTCTCTTCTGTGAACGGCAATCCGATAAAATTCCCGTTTTTGAGCCCGACGCCGCTGGGGTTAAATTCCGGTTTTTGTGCTGTACTGTTCATGAAAAATTGTTTATTTTGTAATGCAATATTTAACAAATACAGCGTGCGAAAATATCACCATTCGTTAAATAAACACTGAGTTTTTACAAGTTAATTAAAAAATAAGCAATAAAATGAGTAAAATTTTAATTATTGGAGCCGGAGGAGTTGGCCGGGTAGTAGCCAGTAAATGTGCCGACAACCCGGATGTTTTTTCAGAAATTATGCTGGCAAGCCGCACCCTGTCGAAGTGCGAAACCATTGCCCGTGAAGTGGGGAAAGGCCGGATAAAAACAGCTCAGGTAAATGCCGACAATGTGCCGGAAGTTGTTGAACTCATTAATAAATTCAAACCAGAACTGGTGATTAATGTTGCCCTGCCCTACCAGGATCTTCCAATTATGGACGCTTGCCTGGAAACCGGCGTGAATTACATGGACACCGCCAATTACGAGCCCAAAGACGAAGCCAAATTTGAATACAGCTGGCAGTGGGCTTACCACGATAAATTCAGGGAAAAAGGAATTATGGCAGTTCTTGGTTGCGGTTTCGATCCCGGTGTAACCAGCATCTACACAGCTTATGCGGCCAAACATCATTTCGACGAGTTACATTACCTCGACATTGTGGATTGCAACGGCGGCGACCACGGAAAAGCTTTTGCCACGAATTTCAATCCTGAAATCAATATCCGTGAAATCACCCAGAAAGGAAAATTCTGGGAAAACGGAAAATGGATCGAAACCGAACCGCACGAAATTAAAAAGGTGCTGAACTACCCGGAAATCGGGCCCCGCGATTCCTACCTCATTTTTCACGAAGAGTTGGAATCGCTGGTAAAGAACTTCCCCACGCTAAAACGCGCTCGTTTCTGGATGACTTTCGGCCAGGAATACCTCACACATTTAAGGGTGATTCAAAACATTGGCATGGCCCGAATCGACCCTGTTAAGTATAAAGGAGTAGATGTGATTCCACTGGAATTTTTGAAATATGTACTTCCTGATCCGGGTGAACTTGGAGAAAATTATGTGGGCGAAACTTCCATTGGCTGCCGGATTAAAGGGATCAAAGACGGAAAAGAAAAAACCTACTACGTTTGGAACAACTGCAGCCACCAGAAAGCTTACGAGGAAACAGGTACGCAGGCTGTTTCATACACCACCGGAGTTCCGGCCATGCTGGGCGCCATGATGGTTGTTACCGGAAAATGGAGCGGCAAAGGGGTGTTTAATGTAGAAGAGTTTGATCCCGATCCGTTCATGGAAAAAATTGGTGAACATGGTTTGCCCTGGAATGAAAAAGTGAACATTGATTTGGAGTTGTAATTTCAATTGAGAATTACCAAATTACAAAAATCAAAAAAACAAATAATAACCAAATCTCAAAGAAAAATTTCCAATCCAATTTTTGAAGTTTGGTCTCTTTTGAAATTGAATATTTGGATTTTATTTGAAATTTGTAGTTTGGAATTTAAACTGTTAATTAAATTATTAATATTCTCTGTAAATACTAATTATTTTGGACTACTCAAAAATTCCTTCGCCGGCTTTTGTTCTCGATGAAAAATTGCTCAGGAAAAACCTTGAGTTAATAGATTGGGTTCAGAAAGAAGCCGGTATTGAAATTATCCTGGCATTTAAAGGATTTGCCATGTGGAGTGCATTTCCGCTGGTTCGGCAATATTT